>JALZID010000018.1 GCA_030860485.1 Pseudomonadota bacterium
GTTGACGATGAGCCGCGCCCCAGCAGCGCGCGCCTGGGCCGCCGTGCCGTCGACCCAGATGTCCTCGCAGATGCTGAGGGCCGTCGGGACCCCCTCGATCGATACGACGGTGGGGCCGGAGCCTGGCGAAAAATAACGCTTTTCGTCGAAGACGCCGTAGTTCGGGAGGTGCTGTTTATGGTAGGTCGCGGCTACCATGCCTCCCCGGATCAGGGAGCAGGCGTTGTATAGGCTGCCCGCGTGAGGATGCGGATGGCCCAGGATGACCGCGATCCCCGTAATCGAACGCGCGATCCGCTCCAGGGCCCCTGCTACGGCCCGGGTGAGCCCAGGGCGCAGGAGCAGGTCCTCGGGGGGATAGCTCGTCAAGGTCAGCTCGGGGAAGACGATGAGTCGGGCGCCCAGGGCGTCGCGCGCCTCCGACGCGGCCTCGATCACGCGCGCCGCGTTGCCCGCGATGTCGCCGACCCAGAGGTCGAGCTGGGCGAGCGCGATGCGCAACCCGGGCAATCAGCCCTTGAGGCAACGCAAGATGGCCGGCCCGATCTCGGCGGGCGAGCGCACCGTGACGACGCCGACTGCCTCCAAGGCCTCGAACTTGGCCTCTGCGGTCCCCTTGCCGCGCGAGATAATGGCGCCGGCGTGGCCCATGCGCTTTCCGGGCGGGGCGGTGACCCCCGCGATATAGGCCACCACGGGCTTGGTCACGTGCTCGCGGATGTAGTCGGCGGCGTCCTCCTCGGCCGTACCCCCGATCTCGCCGACCACGATCATGCCCTGGGTGTCCGGGTCGCCCTCGAAGAGCGCCAGGCAATCGACGAAGCTCACGCCCTGGATGGGATCGCCGCCGTTCCCCACGCAGGTGCTCTGGCCGAGCCCGCACAGGGTGGTCTGGTGCACGGCCTCGTAGTTGAGGGTACCGGAGCGGGACATGATGCCGACGCAGCCGGGTTGGTGGATGCTGCCCGGCATGATACCGATCTTGCACTGGCCCGGCGTGATGACCCCCGGTGAATTGGGCCCGACCAGCCGGCTGTCGGGGTAATGCACGAGACTCGCCCGCACCCGCAACATATCGAGCACCGGGATCCCCTCGGTGATGCAGACGATGATGCGGATACCGGCATCCGCGGCCTCGATGATCGTCTCCCCCGCGTACCGTGCGGGCACGAAGATCATGCTGGCATCGGCGCCGGTGTCGCGTACCGCCTGCTCCACGGTGTCGAAAACCGGCAGTCCCAGATGGGTGTCCCCGCCGCGCCCCGGCGTGACCCCTCCGACCAGCTTCGTGCCGTACTCCAGGGCCTGCTGGGCATGGAAGGTCCCCTGGCGCCCGGTAAATCCCTGACACACGACGCGGGCGTCCTTATCGACCAGGATCGCCATCACGCCCCTCCCTTAGCCGCGGCGACAACCTTCTCCGCAGCATCCGACAGATCGTTGGCGGCGGTGATCGGGAGGCGGGTCTCGGCCAGGATCGCGCGCCCCCTGTCCATGTTGGTACCCTCCAGCCGCACCACCACCGGGACGTGCACACCCACCTCCGTCACCGCCGTGATGATGCCTTGGGCGATCAGATCGCAGCGCACGATGCCGCCGAAGATGTTGACCAGGATGGCCGCCACCTTGGCGTCGGAGACGAGCAGCTTGAAGGCCTCGGCCACCTTCTCGGCGGTGGCATTGCCGCCGACGTCGAGGAAATTGGCCGGCTCGCCCCCGGACAGCTTGATGACATCCATGGTGGCCATCGCGAGGCCGGCGCCGTTGACCATACACCCGATGTTGCCGCCGAGGCTGACGTAGTTGAGGTCGTAACGCCGGGCGATGTTCTCTTTCGGGTCCTCCTGGGTGGGATCGCGCCACTCGGCCAGGGCCGTCTGCCGAAAGAGGGCGTTGTCGTCCACCGCAACCTTGGCGTCCAGGGCCTCGAGATCGCCCGTGTCCGTGATGATGAGCGGGTTGATCTCGATGAGCGTCAGATCCTTGTCCAGGAACAACCGGTACATGGCCGGCAGGATGGTCGCGAGCTGCTTGCGCTGCCTTGTATCGAGCCCGAGCTTGAGGCCCAGTGCCCGACATTGATACTTGAGCAGCCCGAGCAGCGGATCGATGGTGAAGCTCAGGATCTTGTCGGGCTCGGTCGCGGCCACCTCTTCGATGTCCATGCCGCCGGCCCGTGAGGCGATGACGGCGATGCGTCCCTGCGGGCGGTCTACGAGCATGGCCAGGTAAAGCTCGCTTGCGATGTTGGAGGCCCGCTGGACGAGCACGCAGTCCACCGGTTGCCCTTCCGGCCCCGACTGCTTGGTGACGAGGCGCTTGCCGAGCAAGTCGCGCACCACGGCCTCGACCTTGTCGAGCCCGTCGCAGAACTTGACGCCCCCCGCCTTGCCGCGGCCCCCGGCATGCACCTGGGCCTTGACCACCCACGGCCCCTGGAACTCGGAGGCGTGGCGCAGGGCGTCCTTGATGGAGTGCGCGGGGCGCCCTTCCGGGACCGGGATCCCGTACTCTTCGAACAGTTTCTTGGCTTGGTATTCGTGTAGATTCATTCCTGAGGCTTCCTCGCTGCCGATCCCGTTGCCGCTTGCGGGTCTTGCGCCGCACCGCTAAGGTGATCCGAGCGGGCCGGAGACGATGGCCGATCCCGCTCCGGCCACAGGCGGAAACTATAGTCAAATCCGCTCGCCAAGAAAACCGGATCACAGGGGGCCCGATCACAGGGGGCCCGATCACAGGGGGGCCGATCACGATTACAAGGCACTCGACCCCGCGGGGCGGGACCGTTCGCTTTGGATCGATCCTAAGCCATCCGCTCATGGGCCTATTCCGTACTCTGCTGGTGCTCGCCGCCGTTTGGCTGGTGCTGCGGCTCTTCTCGCGAGCGCGCGGCGCGCCGAAAAAAGACCGCGGCGCGGCACTCCCCGACATGGTCCGGTGCGAGCACTGCGGCCTGTATCTGGCCGCACATGAAGCAACGCGGGCCGGTGGCCGCTACTTTTGCAGCCCCGAGCATGCCGAAGCGGGGCGCACACCATGATGAGCCTCATTGTCGCCGAAGAGTCCCCCACCGGCCCGGCCGGACGGATAGGTCTACGTTATTTCAGCCTATACCGGCTGGCGCTCGCGACGCTGTTTCTGATCCTGGTGTGGAGCCGGGGCTTGCCGGCGCCGCTAGGCACCGACCACCCGGCCCTGTTCGGCACCGTGGCCCACGTCTACTTCGGCCTCGCCGTGCTGGCGCAGATCGCGCTGGAGACCCGCACCGCCCGTGAATCGGCGCAGGTACTCGGTCAGGTGCTCCTCGATATCGCCGCCGTCACGCTCTTCATGTATGCGAGTGGGGGCGTGGGGAGCGGTTTCGGCACGCTCCTGGTCGTCAGCATCGCCATCGGCGGCCTCTTGACCGAGGGGCGGATCGCCTATCTGTGCGCAGGCTTCGCCACCTACGCGGTGTTGACCGAGGAGCTCTGCCGCTGGCTGGACTCCGATCTGCGGGCCGCCGACTACACCCAGGCCGGTCTACTGGGTGCGGCGTTCTTCGCGACCGCCTATGTCGGCCACGGCCTGGCACGGCGCCTGCGCACGAGCGAGGCCCGCGCCGCACGCCAGGCCGCCGATCTCGAAAACCTCGCGCGCTTGAACGAGCGCATCGTGCAGCGCATGCGCTCCGGGATCCTGGTGCTCGACGCACACTCGCGAGTGCGGCTCATGAACGACGCCGCCCTCGCGTTGCTCGGCCGGGCACGGCCATTGTCGGGACAGCAACTGACGGAACATTGGCCCGAGTTCGAGGCCCACGCGCGGGCCTGGGACTCGGGCCAGGCGGCGGCGACGCGCCTCTTGCGCTCGCCCGCTCGCGATGCCGATGTCTTGGTGTCGCTCGCGGCGCTCGCGCCAGGCTCTCGGGAGGGCACGCTGGTGTTCGTCGAGGATGCCGCCGAGACGCGCCAGCGCGCCCAGCAACTCAAGCTCGCCTCGCTCGGGAGGCTCACCGCGAGCATCGCCCATGAGGTCCGCAACCCGCTCGGGGCCATCAGCCACGCGGCCCAGCTCCTGTCCGAATCCGAGGCCACGAACGAGGAGGACCGGCGGCTCACGCGCATCATTCAGGATCATTCGGGGCGCGTAAATCGGATCATCGAGAACGTGCTCCGGATCGGGCGGCGCGACGGCACCGCACCCGAGGTCTTCGCCATCGGGCCGTGGCTCACGGCCTTCGTCGCCGATCTGATCGAACGCCGGCAACTCCTTTCGGAACAGGTGCTGCTCGCAGTGGATCCCGCCGATATCCGGGTGGTCATGGACCCGACCCAGTTGCACCAGGTCCTATGGAACCTGTGTGAGAACGCCTTGCGCTACAGTGCGGGCAACCCGCTCCTAACGCTTTGGTGCGGCCGGATGCCCATCTCGGACCGCCCGTATCTTGATGTCATCGATCGCGGCCCCGGCATCCCCGAGGACATCGCCCGCCACGTGTTCGAGCCCTTCGTGAGCCGTGACTCCACGGGGACGGGGCTTGGGCTCTACATTGCCTCGGAGCTCTGTGAGTGCAACCAGGCCACCCTGAGCCTGCACGCCAACGGCCCCGAAGGGTGCACCTTCCGCATCGGCTTCGCTCATCCCGGACGCCAACAATGGATCGCCTGAGACCCAACACCCTCGCACTCATCGTCGACGATGAACCGGACATCTGCGAGCTCCTGGAGATCACCCTGTCACGCCTTCAGATCGGCTCGCGCCGGGCCATGAGCCTGGCCCAGGCCCATGAGCTCTTGAGGCGATATACGTTCGATCTGTGCCTGACCGATCTGCGCCTGCCCGACGGCGACGGCATCGCGCTCGTCGCGCACATCCAGAAGACGTCTCCGCGCACCCCGGTGGCGGTGATCACCGCCCACGGCAGCATGGAGACCGCCATCCAGGCGCTCAAGGCCGGTGCCTTCGACTTCATCACCAAGCCCATCGACCTCGGCGGGCTCAGGGTCGTGGTCGGCCAGGCCCTGCGTGTCTCGGAGCGCCGCCCCGAGGCGGAGACCCGGCTCATCGGCGATTCCGAGGCCATGCGAGCGATCCGCGCGACTATCGCGAAGCTCGCGCGCAGCCAGGCGCCGGTGTACATCTCCGGCGAGTCCGGTACCGGCAAGGAGTTGGTGGCCCGCAATATCCACGATCAGGGGCCCCGGGCCGGCCAGCCCTTCGTGCCGGTCAACTGCGGCGCCATCCCGCAGGACCTCTTGGAGAGCGAGTTCTTCGGGCACAGGAAGGGCAGCTTCACCGGGGCGGTGGCGGACCAACCGGGGCTCTTCCGGGCCGCGCACGGGGGGACCTTGTTCCTCGACGAGGTGGCGGAGCTTCCCATGCCCATGCAGGTCAAGCTCCTGCGCGCCATCCAGGAGAGGTGCGTGCGTCCCATCGGTGCGCAGCAGGAGGTGCCGGTCGATGTGCGCATCCTGAGCGCCACCCACAAGGACCTCGGGGCCCTGGCCACCGACGGCCGCTTTCGGCAGGACCTGTACTACCGCATCAACGTCATCGAGCTGCACGTCCCCCCGCTCCGGGCGCGGCGCGAGGATATCCCGGACCTGGTGGCCATGGTCCTCCAGCGCCTGACCCAGCAAGGCAAGACCGCCGTGCTATCGGACCGTGCCCAGGAGGCGCTCCTGGCCTACCCATTTCCGGGCAACGTGCGTGAGCTCGAGAACGTCCTGGAGCGCGCGCTGACCCTATGCGAAGGCGAGGTCATCGAGCCCGCCGATCTCGATCTCAAACGTCCCCCCCTCCAGGAGGGCGCCGAGAGTCCTGACGACGCCAACCTCGACCACTACCTCGACGGCCTGGAGCGCCAGCGCATCACCGGCGCCCTCGCGCAGACGCGCGGCAACAAGACCGGCGCCGCCCGGCTCCTCGGCATCACCCTGCGCGCCCTGCGCTATCGCCTCGAAAAGCTCGGGATGGAGGCCTGAGGCAACGACTCCTAGCCCGTCTTTCTCAACTCACCTCGAGAAATGCCGAGTTTTCTAGGTTTACACTTCGGGAAGGCGCATAAACACTCGGGTAGAGTTTCAAACTGGCTGTATTGTAGACCAAGTGTCTTGTCAGCCGCCGGGTTTTGCATACCATGGGGCGGCGGCATTATGTACCTGCGATCTCAAAGACGGCAAAGAGCACCGCTACTGGAACATTGTCGAAGCCAAGCGCTGTGCCGATGGCAGAGTGGTGCAACGCAGGTCCTGTATCTGGGCGAGATCAACGACAGCCAGCACGAGGCTTGGTGCCGGGTGATCGAGGTGTTCGATGAATGAAGACACGCGACGGCGCACGCAACTGGCGTTATTTCCCACCGAGCGCGAGGTACCCGAACACGGGCATGGTTCTCCTTTTGGGTGAGCTGGGAGTGATCCTCCCAGAAGGCTTGATATTCGCCGACCGCGCGGATGGTCGGATCGGACTGCGTGAGCGTCGTGGGCGCGGATGTGCAAGCTGTAGCGGCACGCCGTTCAAGCGCGTGTTTGACGGTGGCATAGGACACGCGCTGCGCCTCGAGTAGCTTAGCGCACACCGCGTCGATGTCGGCGCGGGCGTAGCGTCGGGGAAGATTGGACAGGCCGTAGATGGCTCACTGGCCGGGGCGGCCGAGTTTGGCGAACAGCTCGCGGGCAAACCGTGCGGTGTTCGGCCCGATCTTCTCCACCCGTGCGATGAGACGTACGGTCTCGCGCGAGGGGTCGAACAGCCGGTCCTCCTCGAGCAACTGGAAGTTGCCCTTGCGCGTCGATTTCTCCTGCCGGCGCAGCACGCCGCCCGCGGCGTCGAGGATCTCGCTCTCGCGTGCATAGATCCGCATAGTGACTTTGCTGTGCGGCGGCGCGGGCAGCGCCGCGTAGTAAGCGCTCTCCACCGCCACCCGGCCCGCGTCATCTACGCTGCGGGGCGATGTGTGGCCTTCCTCCAGGTACATCTCCATCACCTGGCGCTTCTTGCGCCCATGAATGCGCAGCGCCGCAAAGCGCTCTCCCAGTGCGCGAGAAGCGTTCTGCGCTTCGATGGACTCGAACCGCCGCCCCTTCAGTGCCGTGCTCTGCGTGTGCTGGATGGCGTTCTCCACGGTGCCTTTGCGATTCGGGTCCCGGACCCGGCACGGATCGGCCACCACGCCGTAATGCGCGAGCAGCGCGGCGTACAGCGGATTTAACGCCGGCTCGCAGATGTCCGTTGATGACCCCTTCCTTCAGGTTGTCCAACACGACGTAGCACGTACAGCCGCCAAACGCACGCCAGGCTTCCTCGTGCAGCTGTGCCCACACTTCCTGATTGCTCTTCCACACCACCTTGCGGAAACTCTTGCCCGAGTACTTCAGCGTCATGATGAACCAGCAGCGGTCGCTTGTACTTGCCCGGTCGGTACCGCGTCAGCGCGCCCTGGCCATAATCGACTTGTGCCTCTTCCCCCGGCAGGAACTCCAGCACGTCAAAGCGCGCGGGCGCGCTCAATTTGTAATGCTTTTGGGAGGTACAGGACGAACCGGGATTACGGGGGAAGCCTATCTTCGCCTGCGCACCCTGCCCGGCGAACAAGCCCAAGCCGACTGGGCCCACTTCGGCAAGCTCACCGTCGGCCACGCCGTGCGCCCGCTGATGGCCTTCGTGATGGTGCTGAG
>JALZID010000019.1 GCA_030860485.1 Pseudomonadota bacterium
CGTGCCTCGAAGGTGCAGCAAAAAAGCCTCAAAACCCACATCGCCTGGTTGGACAAGCGCATCGAGGAGATCGATACCGATTTGAGGCAGCGGTTACGTGCAAGCCCCGCCTGGCGCACGAAGGATGGCCTCCTGCGCAGCATTCCAGGCGTGGGAGCCACGACCTCCGCGACCCTGCTCGCCAAACTGCCCGAATTGGGCACCCTCGACCGCAAAGGGATCGCCGCACTCGCGGGCCTCGCCCCCCTGGCCAACGACAGCGGCAAACAACGGGGCAAGCGGGTCATCTGGGGCGGGCGTGCCGAGGTACGCTGCGTGCTGTACATGTCGGCCGTCGCTGCCATCCGATGCAATCCCGTCATCCACGCCTTCGCTCAACGCCTCAAGGCGGCCGGGAAACCCGCTAAGGTGGTGATCGTCGCCTGCATGCACAAGCTACTCAGCATCATGAACGCCATGCTTAAATCCAACACACCCTGGAACCCTACATTCGCTTGACAACAAACACGGTTGCTCACCCATCTCGGCTTGTCCGCCCGGGCACCGCCCCGATCGCCCGCGCGGTCATTCGACCGACTCCAAAGGGCCTGATCCCGGCCGCGAACCCCCCTCCCATCCGGCAACTCCCTGAGCCGAGCCCCTTTGCCCTGCACTTGCCTGAGAGGCCAAAACGCTCCGGATCCGGGCGCCTCGGACCGATGAATCGCCGGAAAAATCCCCGATCCTGGACCGACGGTCGCGTACTTGACAACCCACAGGTCCATCTCGTACTCTTCCTCTCGCCGAAAAAGGGCGTTTAAAATCCCTATTCTCTGACAACCCACAGGTCCATCTCGTACTCTTCCTCTCGCCGAAAAAGGGCGTTTAAAATCCCTATTCTCCGACCTGACTCGAGTCGCAGGCACAAGCAACATCTAGTTGCCAGATTACTGAAGTAACGGTTATCGTACGCATGTTCAATGTTGCATCACCGCAACTCGCTGTTGCGTCTAGCGGTTCAACTTAACCCCGCGCCGAAATCAAGAGGGAATTGCAATGTACAAATTGCTCGATCCGTTCGGCATTGCCGCCGCCTGCGGGAAAGTGCAGGAGGCGTGGTGGGCGCATCCTTTTCTCCTGAACGAGGACCTGACTCGGCTTGGTGCGCGCTCGTTGGCGCTCGCCACCTGGCAACGGATGGCAGGAGTGCCGGGTAGCGAAGACCTTGTGCCGGCGGCGGCTTATGACGAACGCTTTAAATACCCTTTATGGAGTCAGAACCCGTATCTCGACACCCTCAAAGAATATTATTTGCTGTACTCGCAATGGCTCGTGGACGCGATCTATAGAACCCCCGAGTTGCCGTACGAAATAAAACACAAGGCAACCTTTTGGACGGGTGAATTTTTGAACAGCATAGCGCCGACCAATTTTTTTTGGACGAACCCTGAAGCCATGATGCGCGCCATTGAAAGCGGCGGACGAAGTTGTCTCGACGGATGGCTCAATTTCGTTGCCGATGCCACCGCCGGAAAGATCAGTATGGTGGACGAGAGCGCCTTTGAAGTCGGCATTAACATCGCAACTACGCCGGGCGCGGTCGTGTACCGCAATGAGCTGGTCGAGCTGATCCAGTACGAGCCCACCACGGCTAAGGTGCATGCGACGCCGATCGTGATCGTGGCGCCCTGGATCAACAAGTATTACATCCTCGATATCAACGAGCGGTATAGCCTGGTGCGCCATCTGGTAGGGCAGGGATTTACGGTGTTTGTGACCAGCTGGAAAAACCCTGGCGCCGACATGCGCGACACGACTTTCGATGACTACATCCTCGAGGGCGTACTGGCGTCCGTCAACGCGGCGCGTGATATCTGCGGCTCCGCGCAGGTGCATCTCGCCGGCTACTGTATCGGCGGCACGCTCGTTACCGCGCTGGCGGCGTGGCTGCAGCGGGCACCCGATCGCGAGACCCAGTCATCTGTCGGCATATGACTCTGCTAACTACGCTCGTGGATTTCTCGGAACCCGGTGATATGAGCGTGTTTATCGATGCCGATAGCTTGGACGCGCTCGATGATCTGATGGCGCACCATGGCTTTCTCGACGGCAAAGACATGGTGATGTCGTTTCGCAGCCTGCGTTCCAAGAGCCTGATTTGGAATCACTGGGTGCAAAACTATTTGCTGGGTGAAACGCCGCCGGCATTCGACGTGCTGTACTGGAACTGGGATTCCACCCGTATGCCCTACGCCATGCACTCGTTTTATCTGCGCGAGTTCTACCTGCACAATAATCTCATGCAGCCGGATGGCCTTACGCTCGGCGGGCGGCCCATCGATCTAGCCCGGATTACGCAACCGATTTACGCCGTCGGCACCGAGCAAGACCATATCGCGCCCTGGAAGTCCGCGTTTAAGATCTGCGCGTTGGCGAAAGGGCCGGTACGTTTTGTGGTCGCAACGTCGGGGCACATTATGGGTGTACTGAGTCCGCCGGTCGATCCGCCGAAGCGCGGCTACTGGATGGGGGATGCCACCGGCCGTGACGATCCGGACAGGTGGCTTGCGCAGATCGAGAAAGCGTCCAACTCGTGGTGGACCGACTGGGTTGCATGGCTCAAGCCGCAATGCGGTGGTCTGCGGACGCCGCCGACCTTGGGCAATCAAAATCATCCGCAGTTGGCGCCTGCCCCCGGCGATTACGTGCTGGAACGCTAGGTGACTAGACGCTCTTGACGTGGCCGGGGGTTTGCAAACAAGTGGGTGTGGGGCGATCCTGCCTCACACCAAAGTCATCAGGGTCGTTTATGACCCCCATCCCATCCAAATAGGAGTTAATCGATTATGAGTCATCAAAACCCACAGGTGCGTAATCGTAATAAAGTCCACGAAGCGAGTCGAACCATGTTCGACGCGCTGCAAGGCATGGCTGAAACTACGATCAATATCTGGCGGCAAGTGGGCGACGTGCAACGCAAATCCTTCAGTGACGCGGTCGAGGCGACCCAGGCCCAGTTTCAGCTTATCGGCAAGGTGAACGCGCCACGCGAATTCGCCAATGAGATGTATTACCATGAGTTAGGCAGGCAGGCGTCCACACTACTCTTCGGGGCGTTAAAAATACTCGACTGCGACGATCCGGTGACGATTCGCGCCAGGAAGTACGTCACGGGCACGCACGTGATCCTCCGGGAGATCGACGTCGAGACGGCGGCCGCACCCAGGGACGTGGTCTGGACCAAGAACAAGGCCAGGCTCTACCGTTATAGGCGCGCCGACGGCGGCGACGGAGGGAGACGCCCGGTGCCGGTGCTTTTGACCTACGGTTTCGTACTCAAGCCGTACGTCTTTGATTTGACGCCGGGCAACAGCGTGGTGCAGAACCTGGTGGAGGCGGGCTTCGACGTCTACATGCTCGACTTCGGGGTTCCGGGCCAAGACGACGCGGGGTTGGCGATCGAGGACCTGGTGCTCGATTACTTGCACGGCGCGGTGCAAAAAGCCATCGAAATTTCAGGCGCCGCCGAGATCAGCCTGCTCGGGCATTCCCAGGGCGGCACGCTCTCTGTGATGTACGCCTCCCTGTTCCCTGACGGCCCGCTCAAGAACCTCGTCCTGCTCTCCGCGCCCACGGAATTCGCGCCGCGCAATCCGGAACCTATCGGCCTCTGGACGTACACGAGCCGCAACGGCGGGGCGATGTTCGATCCGGTGATCGTCCCCATGTTTCTGGGGAACCTGCCAACGGGCCTTGCGAGCGACGTGCTCGATCTGGGCGTCTCCTGGATGGCCAACGGCGCCGGCACGGTCTGCCGGTCCTTCAGCTTTGGCGGTTACGACGTGGCGTTGCGGCAGATCCGCGACCAGGCAGGGAGGGATGTTGCCGTGCGTTCGTGGCTGGCGGCGTGCAAGTGGGTCGACGATGCCGCGCCGTTTCCAGGCGAGACTTTCCGGACCTGGATCGAGGACTTGTACCAACGGGACGAACTCGTCAGGGGAAAGGTAAAGCTGCGCGGGCGCACGGTGGACCTCTCGAACATTCGGTGCGCCGTGTTCAATGTCTCGGGCAAGTGGGACTACGTCGTACCCCCTTCCCAGACCAAGGCCACGACCGCGCTCGCGCGCAGTTCGGTTAAAGAGTCCATTACGCTGGACGCCGGACATGTGGGTATGTTCATAGGGCCGGCGGCCGCGGACAGACTCTGGCCCCGTCTCGGGAACTGGCTCGAGGCCCGCTCGGGCAATTAGAAGGGGTGACCCAAGTGACAGCGGACGCTCCGTCCAATCCCATAGCCCCGACTTCGCGGTGGATGGCGGCCGCGCGCGCCCGCGAGAGCGAGCGGGCGAATCGACTGTTCGACGACCCGTTTGCCGCCGCGCTGGCCGGCCCCGAGGGCTTTGCCTGGCTGGACCGCATGAAGTCCGCCGCGGGGTCGGGCGGGCCGGAGTTGTACCCCGTGATCCGCACCCGCTTCTTCGACGAGTTCCTGCTGGACGCCTGCGGGAACTCGGGAGTGCGTCAGGTGGTTCTCGTGGCGGCGGGCCTGGACACCCGCGCTTTCCGTCTGGACTGGCCGCCACAGACCCGGTTGTACGAGATGGACTTATCCGAGGTACTGGAGGCCAAAGACGCCGTGATGAAAAAGGCCGGAGCGCAGCCGAGCTGCGAGCGGCGCACGATCCGGGCAGATCTAAGACAGGACACCTGGCCGGAGGCGCTCCTCGCCGCCGGCTACCAGCCGCAGAGTCCGTCGGTCTGGCTCATAGAAGGTCTCCTCTTTTACCTGCTCAGGGCCGCCGTGCATGCGCTCCTGGAGAAAGTCACTGCGCAAACGGTGACCGGCAGCCTGCTCGGTTGGACGTGATGAACATGGGTCTGTTCTTTTCTCCGCTGGCGTGGCCGCAGCAGCTCGCCCTCGCCTGGCAGGGCGCACCGGGGCGGTTCGGGACAAACGATCCTGAGACCCTACTGGCCGACCACGGCTGGGAGGCTGACGTGATACAAACCGGCGCCGAGGGGGCCAATTTCGGGCGGTGGCCTGGACCGATTCTGCCCATGTGGGCGCCAGGCCTGCCGGGAAGCTTCCTGGTGAGGGCGCGTCGCTTGTAAACAGCGCACAAGGGTTTGCCGGGGGCTTGTCAATCTCCTCGCGCCGCGCATCGCGAAGCTATGGGGGCAGGCCTAGACCGCGAAAAAGTATCGATATAGCTCGCGGGACGAAGGCTTTCGCGAGCAAGATGAACCAACAACAGGAGGTAACGCATGGCTGATCTTGACCTGCTTAAAGGAGTCGCCGCCAAGACCGTAGACACCCCGCGACTGAGGACGTATCTCTTGACCGGCGGCGCCGAAGGGGGGGCGCCGATCTTTTTTGTTCACGGCAACGCCTCCTCCTCGCGCTTCTTCGAGGAAACCTTAGCGGCGCTGCCCAAGGAAGGTCGTTACGGGGGTGTCGCGCCCGATCTCAGAGGGTTCGGCGACTCGGAAACGAAGCCGGTGGACGCCACGCGAGGCCTCGCGGACTTCTCCGACGACCTTTACGCGCTGGCGGATGCGCTTGGGTTCGGAGAACAGAAGATCCATCTGGTCGGCTGGTCGGTGGGGGGTGGAATCGTCTTGCGCTACGCCTTGGATCATCCGGACGGCGTGGCCTCGCTGATCCTCATAAACCCGTTGTCGCCCTACGGGTTCGGGGGCACCGAGGACGCCTCCGGTACTCCGTGCTGGCCGGACTACGCCGGCTCCGGGGGGGGATTGACCAGTCCCGAGTTTATACAACGCCTGAAGGCAGGCGACCGGAGCGGCAAAGACCTGAATTCCCCCCGCAACGTGATGAACGGCATCTACTTCAAGCCCCCTTTCAAGGCTTCAAAGGAGCGGGAGGAGGTTCTCCTCTCCTCCATGCTCGCCACAAAAGTGGGGGAGGGCAACTATCCAGGGGACGCAACGCCTTCTAATAACTGGCCGCACGTGGCACCGGGCACCAAAGGTATGAACAACGCCATCTCGCCCAAATACTGCGACCTACAAGGCTTCGCCAGGATAGACCCGAAGCCTCCCGTGCTCTGGCTCCGCGGCGCCGACGACATGTTCGTCTCCGACACCTCGCTCCGGGACTTTGGCTACCTCGGACAACTGGGGCTCGCCCCGGGATGGCCGGGCAAGGAGGTGTATCCCCCGCAGCCCATGGTCTCCCAGACCCGGGCGCTGCTGGAGGCGTACGTCCAAAACGGGGGGCGTTATCGAGAAGCAGTGATCGAAGACTGCGGGCACTCGCCGCACGTCGAGCGGCCTGAGGCGTTCCGGCGGGGCCTCTTCGGTTTCATCGAGAAGTATTCCTGACATCCCGAGCACGAACAGTGAATTCTCAACCGACGGAAAGTCTCTCGACCTCAACATTGCCGGTAAATGAGCGTGCGGCCGTGTAACTATTACAAAAAGGAGCGTCACTGCAGATGAACCGCAGCGCCGCGCTACGCTCCGAGCCCAGCCAGTGGAAGAACGTCAACAGGATCTTTATCGTACGCTTCTCCCCTACCCACAAAAGCCGCTTGCAGTGGGCGTCGATCTGGTAGACCACGGTCAAGTATCGATGGCCCCGCCCCCAGGCGATCTCGTCGATGCCAAGAGACTGGATCTCCGACAGATCCAGGTGCTCCCGGCCATAGGCCACCGCCATCTCGACCGCACCGAAGACCACGTCCCAACTGCTTTGGAAGACCTCGGCCACCTCCTTCCAGGAAAGACGCTTCGCCCAGCTCGCCAGAAACCACGCGTAGGTCCGGGTCACCGGATGTTTGCCCTCCGCCCAGGGTATCTCCTCCACCCGTACCCCGCAGCGCGTACACGCCACTCGTCGCGGCACATAGACCAAAAACACCTTCATCCCCCAAAACGGGACGAACTCGAAGCGCCGGGCCGGCAACCTGTCGTACCCCGGGCCGCTCTGCCCACAGTCCGAGCACACCGGCCCGCTATTGGCCCGAGGATGCAGTTCCACTT
>JALZID010000020.1 GCA_030860485.1 Pseudomonadota bacterium
TTGATGCTGTGCGATCCGCGCATCCATACCCGCTCCTATGGCCAGATGTTCCTGACCGCCCTCCCCCCGATGCGCCGCACTTCCGAGCTCAGCGACGTCCAATCGTTCTTTGCGTCCGGCGATCCGATCCTCACGCAGCCAATGCCACACCGACCGAGCTCAACGGATCTGAAAGTCCCTTTTTCGCTCGCGTGGACGTTAGCAGGCTGTTGAGAAAGTCGAACTTTCACGTGGTATGACGATCAGATCTCTCGAACGTTGGTCTTGGGAGGACAATCCGGTGCGTGGAATGGATGATCGTCAAGACGGGAGGTTCAGCTACGTGTCGCTGGAGGATCGGGTGCCTCCCTCGCATCCGTTGCGCCGGTCCGAACCATCGTGGACGAGGCGCTGGCAGGCATGACGGCGGAGTTCGATGCGATGTATGCCATCGAAGGCCGATCCTCGATCGCCCCGGAGCGCCTGTTGCGCGCCTTGTTGCTGCAAGTCTTGTATTCGGTGCGTAGCGAGCGGTTGCTGTGTGAAGCGCTCGACTACAACTTGCTGTTCCGGTGGTTTGTGGGGCTGTCTGCGGACGAGCGGGTATGGAGCCATTCGACGTTCTCCAAGAATCGGGACCGGCTGCTCGCGGCGGATATCGCGCGGGGCTTTTTTGCCGAAGTCTACGGCCGGGCGCAGGCGGCCGGTTTGACCTCGGATGAGCACTTCAGCGTGGACGGCACGTTGATTGATGCCTGGGCATCGCAGAAGAGCTTTCGGCGCAAAGATGGATCGGATGAGGACCCTCCGAAAGGCTCGGGTCGCAATGCCGGACGCAACTTTCACGGTGAGCGTCGGTGCAATGAGACCCATGAGTCCAAGACGGACCCCGAGGCGCTGATGTTTCGCAAGAGTCAGGCGCACCCCGCTAAGCTCTGCTATGCCGGGCAAGTGCTGATGGAGAACCGCCATGGCTTGGTGGCCGAGGCCCGGGTGGTGCGGGCGAGCGGCTCGGCAGAGCGCGATACCGCCATCTAGATGTTGTCGGAGCTTCCCGGCACCCATCCCGTGACCGTGGGCGCGGACAAGGCCTACGACACACGCGGTTTTATCGAGGGAGCCCGCGCTCTCAACGTCACGCCACACGTGGCACAAAACCTCGCGCGGCGCGGTGGCTCGGCCCCTTGACCGGCGCACCACTCGGCATCCCGGCTACCTCATCAGCCAACGGATCCGCAAGCACATCGAAGAGTGTTTTGGATGGGGGAAGACCATTGGCCACGTACGGCAGACCAAATTTCGGGGCACGGCGCGTGTCGACTTTCAATTTGTGCTCACGATGGCAGCCTACAACCTGGTACGGATGCGGAACCTGCTCCATCCGGTACCTTGCTAGGAGAAAGCGGTGTTGATCGTCGTTCATCCTCATCGACCGCACCCCTCGCATAGCACGGGGGCAACCACCATGGCCGAGCGCACTGTTTATTCCGATGTCGCACCCGATTTACTGTCAATAACTCGTATTTTTTATGTCTAGAAGGGTTCTTCAACAGCCTGTTAGGCGCTAAAAACAATGGCATCGCGCATCAGTCATAAAATCACCGTCGCTGAGGCGCCATGGCTGACCGAGCAAGGCTTAGATCTCTCTCGTTTCCCGATCGACTCCGTCCTCCGGCAAGCGCTCTCGCCAAACGAGGAGCAGTTTCGCACGGGCTGCTCCCTACTCAGATCGATGAGCTACGGAGGGCGCGTCGAGGCAGGGGTGTTCCTGCTTGGCCTTCTCCGACAATATCCCGAAGACTACGTGCGTCTTACGTTGATTGCCGAAGCCCTTGGGTCATTCCCGACGGTAGCAACGGTGGACGCCCTCGCGTCGGAACTTCGTCGCGTCAAGGACTCGAGTTCCACGCGCGGATACCTGCGACGCATAATCGACACCCTTGAGCAATATCCGGTGTCGACGGGGATCTAAATCCGCCTGATCTTGTGGGTTAACGCGCCTCGTCCCCAAAATTCGTCGCCGTGTTAGGTCCGATGCTGATCGTGAGTTGAGTTGGGGGTCGATCGGCATCGGGGACCTCGTTACGATTCGGACTGCGCTACCCAACGCCGACGTCACAAACTCCGCTATCCTGATCTGCCACGCCGAAAAAGTGAAGGCCCGGGTACATTCTTGACCGAGAACCCCGGGCCTTCAGCGTCGCGGTACCCCTGTAAGGGGCATGGCCGCGTTACCTTTATGCCAGCGATGCACGGCGTTGTCCAGTCCTATGTGGATTGTGCAGGGCGGTGCTCGAAGACACTCCTCGGCTCTACCACTGCGGGCGCTGCGGTGAGCCAGTACGGATCTGCCGCCGATGCGACCGTGGCAACACCTACTGCGCGGGGCCGTGCGCCACGATCCGCCGACGCGAGTCGCTGCACCGCGCCGGGGCTCGCTACCAGCAGAGCTACCGCGGCGCCTGTCGGCACGCGGCTCGCCAGAACACCTGGCGTGCGCGTCGCGCACAGAAAGTGACGCATCAGGGTTCCCCCGCTTCCAATACCGCTGTCATAGTGGCGTCCCTCTCCACCGAGAGCGTGACGGAGGTGACCGATGCCGAGGCAATCCACCAGAAACAGCGGAGTCCCCCCTGTGCGGCTCAAAGCGCCCAGATCTCCGCACTCACCCTCGCTCGGCTCTACCCGCATCACCCGGCGGGACCGCCACCGCGCTGCAGTTTCTGCCAACGCCCGTTGTCGACCTTCGCGCGTCTCGGCCCCTGGGACGCTGAGCGGAGTGGCCTACGATGATCTCGCGCGCCCTCGAAGCCGAGATCCTGCGCCTCTATCACACCGAGCACTGGCCCATCGGCACCATCGCCACTCAACTGCGCGTGCATCACACGACCGTCCGCCGTGTGCTCGCACCGACCGGGGTGCCGACGGCCCAGAAGACGGTGCGGCCCTCCATGGTCGAACCCTACCTTGCGTTTATCCTCGAGATGCTGACGAACCGGGATTACATGGATGTAATGCTTTTGGGAGGTACAGGACGAAGTTCCCCACCCTGCGCGCGAGCCGTCTGTACCAGATGGTGCGCGAGCGCGGTTATCCGGGCGCTCCCGATCATTTCCGCGCCATCGTTAGCCGGCTGCGCCCGCGACCGGCGGGGGAAGCCTATCTTCGCCTGCGCACCCTGCCCGGCGAACAAGCCCAAGCCGACTGGGCCCACTTCGGCAAGCTCACCGTCGGCCACGCCGTGCGCCCGCTGATGGCCTTCGTGATGGTGCTGAG
>JALZID010000021.1 GCA_030860485.1 Pseudomonadota bacterium
GATGCTGCGCTACGACCGCTATCTCGCCGAGGGTTTCCCCATTGCCACCGGGGTCATCGAAGGGGCCTGTCGTCACCTCGTCAACGACCGCATGGACATCACCGGGGCACGCTGGGGCCTGCGCAGCACCGAGGCGGTATTGCAGCTCCGGTCGCTGCATTCCAGCGGTGATACCGAGGCCTACTGGGCGTTTCATAAGACCCAAGAGCAGGAGCGTAACCACCCCTCACGGATGGCAAGCCACCTCTTCGAAGAGGTTCTAAAAGAGCCGCACCCTTCATGCATTGGCGGAGTCCCGCCGCTGCATAGCGGTCCACCGCTGCACCCAGCTTGATCTCGATGGGGAGGATGCGCCGCCCTTCGATTATCAATAGATCGACAGATCGACCTCGGCCCCGGCCTGTGTCCGCCAAAAGAAAAGCTCGGGCCGAACCAACTGACGCGCGGCGAGTGCCGCAAGCTCCTCGATGACCAGGCCCTCGAACGACGCTCCGTGCCTGGGCCAGGTCGTTAGCTCCCGCGACTGGCGCAGCCCGGCCAGGAAGTGCAGCAAGCCGGAGTCCCTCAAGTAGATCTTTGCGCTCTTCGTCAGGCGCTTCTGCACGTTGGCGTGATAGGGCTGAAGTCGGCGTCAATTCGAGAAGCGCCACGCGGCCGGCCAGGGTCTCGGAGACCGAGCGCATGAGGACAGGGCTTGCAGACCCGAGGAGGAGAAAACGACCTTTACCACGTGAGTGATCGGTCACGTGGCGTAGGATCGAAAAGACCTCGGGGAGACGCTGAGCCTCGTCGATCACCGCAGCGGCACGTGACTTGACCGACCGGCACGCCGGCTTGGGTGCCCGCGACCTGCTCCACCTCGCGTGTTGCCGGCCTCCGACAACGGGCCCTCACCCACGTCGTCCGGTCACCCCTCAACCGAGCCGTGCGCGGCCCGGCTCGGTGGAAAGACGCTCTGCTCGCAATACTATTGCGCGCCGGGCGGGCGCCCAGGGGCCTTCAGGAAACGGAACCATGGATCGGGTCAATCACTTTCCAAAGGCAGCGCAGAGAGCGCGATCATACGACTTTAATTCAGTGACTCCGCGCCGACTATCTCGTGTGCACCGCCCCGCCGTTCACATTGATATGACGGCGCACGGCCGCGGCGATGGCGAGGCCCTTCCCGGAGCCGTAGAGGCGCGCCCAGCTGCCGGGTGTGAAGGGCGGCATCGTGATCGCCTCGGTGACGACCCTTCATGCAGC
This sequence comes from Pseudomonadota bacterium, assembly GCA_030860485.1. NCBI lineage: Bacteria > Pseudomonadati > Pseudomonadota > Pseudomonadota bacterium. The sequence continues at coordinate 1,246 of JALZID010000021.1, forward strand.
GCCTGCCACCCCGATCCTTCCTCGAAGGGAACACGCTCATGTTGCGCACCGGCGAGCGCGTGGATCGCGACGCGCTATACGAGCGCCTGATCCGCGGCGGCTACCGCGCCGTGTCCCAGGTGATCGAGCATGGGGACTATGCCCGGCCGGATTGTCAACGTATAGCGCTTAAAAACTACCGTCGATGATGCGGCGGGGGTCCGAGCGGAAGCAGACGATATCCCAGACAGCACGCATATTACCCCGCAACCGTCCCCGGTAATCGACAACCGGATGGTCGCGAAAGCCGCGTATGAGATTGGCCGCCAGGGCCCGCATAATGAGTCTGGTGCCTATCCTGTACCCCATAGTTTTCTTTTTCATGAGGTAAAGCGGGTTGGCAATCTGCGAATAACCGAATTTAACGCTGCTGGTGCGTCCGCTTTTGACGCCCAGATGCACGCCCTTACAGCCAGGGAAGTAAATCACCCGGCCAAGCTTTTTGGCAATGACGGTATAATCGCGGTCATCCTGCCAACCATACAGCGGCAGATTTTCATCGAACCGCGTTTGCCGGACCACGGTATCGACAAATGCCATATTGCATCCATACACGCTGGCCGTATCCCTCTCATGCGGGCCGCTTGCCCAATGGGATTCCGGTGGTGTTTTGCCGCTGATAAAATCCGTTGCCTGATCTTCCGTCAGGCCGCGGCGCGGGCGTTGAACGGTGGCGGGATTACCGTGTACGCCATCGGCAAGAATTTGGCCGGTGAGGCCAACAATATTATCTTGGTCAAAACGTTTCGCCGCCTGTTCCAGCCAATCATCGGCCAGACGATAATCATCGTCGACGAATACGCAGAAAAACCGGCCGGCTTCTGGCGCGAAGTATCCGCGCTGTTCCAGAATTTCCATTCCGAAATTCCGCTGCGCACATGATCCCATCCTCGGCGATACAATCGCTTCTCCATGACCGGCGGCAATCCACGGGTGATTGCTGATGCCTTCCAGATCACGCGGCTCGGTACCCGCAATGATGGTGAAAGTCGGTTGGAAGGTTTGCCTTTGTAAACAATCCAGAAGCCGTTGCGTTTCCTTCGTGCGGCCCTTCGTGGCGGTGATTATAAATGCCTTCATGATGCTTTGGGAATCGGGATTTTAAACGCCCTTTTTCATTAAGAGCACTATACTGCCGGGCTCATGAGCTGTCAAGCATGCGAGTCCTCGGCCTGGGATCGGGCATTATCGGGCCCTTCATCGGCCCGAGGCGGTATGTTTCGGAGCGTTTTGGCGTCTCGGGGGAGCGACGGTCAACAGGGAGGGTCGGCTCAGGGGCTGAACCGGATGGGATCGGGGATCGGTGGGGGATCAGGCCAGTTGGAATCGATCGAAGGCCCGCGCCGCTGCTCGGGGCGGTGCTCGGGGGGCAAACCGAGATGGGTGGCAACCGTGTTTGTTGTCAAGCGAATTTAGGGTTCCAGGGTGTGTTGGATTTAAGCATGGCGTTCATGATGCTGAGTAGATTGTGCATGCAGGCGACGATAACCACCTTAGCGGGTTTCCCGGCCACCTTGAGGCGTTGAGCGAAGGCGTGGATGACGGGATTGCATCGGATGACAGCGACGGCCGACATGTACAGCACGCAGCGTACCTCGGCACGCCCGCCCCAGATGACTCGCTTGCCCCGTTGTTTGCCGCTGTCGTTGGCCAGGGGGGCGAGGCCCGCGAGTGCGGCGATCCCTTTGCGGTCGAGGGTGCCCAATTCGGGCAGTTTGGCGAGCAGGGTCGCGGAGGTAGTGGCTCCCACGCCTGGAATGCTGCGCAGGAGGTCATCCTTCGTGCGCCAGGCGGGGCTTGCACGTAACCGCTGCCTCAAATCGGTATCGATCTCCTCGATGCGCTTGTCCAACCAGGCGATGTGGGTTTTGAGGCTTTTTTGCTGCACCTTCGAGGCACG
>JALZID010000022.1 GCA_030860485.1 Pseudomonadota bacterium
TCCTCGCTTCGATGATCGTCTCGATAGCGGGGGTCGATGCACAGCTCGTGCAGATGGGGGCATCGGCTTCGGTCCAACTCATCGTCCTCGCTCCAGGGGGGCTGCGAAACCTATTTTACCGCCGATAGTGGATCAACGGGGTCGGCCAGTACGCCCGCGGGCAGTGCCAAGGAAAACACGGGTAAGCTCGTCGCCGACTGCACCAGTGCAACCCAGCGGTGAGCGGGTCCTGGGTCCACGACCGGGGAATTCTCGGGCTGCTCATTGACCCGAGGCGCCAAGTATCGGGACCAGTTGGCGTGGCGCGCGAGTGACGGCGAAGGGGGATGGTCGGCTCAGGGGCTGAACCGGAAGGGGGGTATCGGTACGGCCCTAGATCGCAGCGCTCGCAGGGCGCGGTTCACGCGGCCAGGATCGTGTCTTCAGAGCCCAATCCGGGCGTTCCGCCAGCGGTCGGCCCTGAGGACGCGACCTCGCCGCACGGCGCCTTCGGCCTTCTGGAACCGGGCATAGAAGAACCCGTCCATCCGCATCCTCCCCCGGCAGGAATCTGTCGGCCGCGCGTTGACCCGGATCGCCATCGGCGGGGCCTCGTTATTGGCCGTCGCGATGGCTTCCCAGTCGGCAGGCCAAGCCCCTCGAAGGGCGCAGAGATCCACCCGAGGTGAGTCAATCGTGCGCTTTCGCAGGATGAATCATCGAGAACTGCTTCTTGGCCGGCGAGGAACCGACGCAGCAGAGAGGGCGAAAGCCCGCTTTGTGGGCGTTCCGCCGCAGCGTTCACCTCTGCTGCCAGCCGGTACCATCGATAACGCCGTCTCCATGCCGATTGGAGCGGTGGCATTTGTAGGACCGATGCCCGCAGAGCGATCCGCTGCATGGGGCGCTTCGGCCGGCGGCCATAGGCGGAACACCAAGAAGTGGCTTCCGCCCTGTCATAGCTTTGTCAAGCTGACTACCCTTCCGCCTTACGCGCGTTGCTGCTCCTAGGTTACAGGCATGGCTGTGCTGATACTACCCGACCGAAGGGCCCTCTTTTGGTATAAAGATGAAGTTCTTCACGTAGCGCTCAGACCTGCCTGATTCTCGGCGCGGCCCGATTTGATATTGCTCCCGCGAAAAATGCGATATGTGCTTAACCACACCATCGCCAAGGAAAAAGCCGTCATAGCCTAGATCACGAAGTAATCTAAATACGTCGTCTGCCGCCGCACCTACATGCGCATATTCGTTTTCCAGGAACAGATTCGGACGGTCGCGCTGCAAAGTAGCGATTGCACCCTTGAGAACGATATTCTCGTGCCCCTCGACATCGATCTTGATGAACCCGATGTCTTTGAGATCAAGATCGTCGATGCGACTTCCCGGCACCTTGACGATCGCGAAATGACCTTCTCGTTTTCGGTCTAAGGACGCACCGTTATTCGTCCACCCCTTCCGTCCTTTCGGCACAACCAATTCGACGTCGGACGTCCGGTCGGTAAGTGCCATGTGGTATACGGTAACATTCCTATCCACGACGCGTTTAAGCACATTAAACGGCAGCGGATTTGGCTCGAATGCATGGACATGGGGAGAATAGCGGGCAAGGAAATGCGTGAAAAGACCATGATTCGCGCCAACGTCTAGGCTGATGCGTTTGGGATCTACGACATATCTTAGCAACCCCATTTCAGGGTCAATCCACTTCATGTACTTGTACGAGCGGAAACGGTAGTAACCCCGAAACGGAATCCATTTGAACTTAAGATCAAGGACGAACTGGTTGATGTGGTCTCGCAGCGTATCTTGTGGTAGGTGCATGGAAAATATGATCTAGAATCTAGCTGTCAGTATCTAGTGGCTCCTCCGCGGAATCCGTGGGTGCAAGAAGGCACGTGTGATACGTAAGCAGCTGATGAAAAGAACTTATGGCGCAGGCGGCCACGGTGTCGAAATAATTGCAGGGCTGTCGATCCTGTGGTTAAAGGATAGGAAATTCAATGGGTCTTTGCAACAGGTATTGCTAGGTCGGACGGGCCGGCCGGTGGTTGGGTGGTCCAGGATGAGGGAGGAAAGAGCGCGTTCGGGCTGGCCCCGGCCGGGTTTCGGGTGGCTGCAGGGGCTGTGGGGTGGCGGACAGGCGAGGCCGGGTGCTCGGACGCGAGTCCATCGGTGCCGATCAAGTCACCTTGACCGCTTTTGGCCGGCGAGGCTGATACCCAAGTTCTTGGAGACGTTCGATAGAGACCCGGCGTTTGACATGGCCTCGGACGGCAGCGCTCGCAGGACGCGGTTCACGGGGCCAGGACCGTGTCTTAGAGCCCGATTCGGGGGTTCCACCAGCGGTCTGCCCGCCGACCATGACCTCGCCGCTCGGCGGGACGCCGCCTCGGGCTAAACGCCTTCAACCTTCTCAAGCAGGGCATAGAAGAACCCGTCCATGTTGTCCTCGCCCGGGAGGATCTGCCGGCCGACGCCGGTATCGCGGCCCCAGGCGGCCTCGATGGGCACCAGGCGGGCGTCCCGGTGTACACCTAGAAAGGCGTCGATGCGATGCGCATTTTCCTCGGGAAGGACGGAGCAGGTGGCGTACAGGAGCTTACCTCCGAGGCCGAGGAGCGGCCACAGGGCTTCCAGCAACCGGGACTGCTCCTCGGCCATGCGCGCGATGTCCTGCGGCCGGCGCAGGACCTTGATATCGGGGTGGCGCCGTATGACGCCGGTGCCCGAGCACGGGGTGTCGAGGAGTATGCGGTCGAAGGGGCGGCCGTCCCAGAAGGTATTGGGGTCGGCGGCATCGCCGCTCATGACCCGGGCTTGCAGCCCGAGCCGTTCGAGGGTGCTCGATACGTTCACCAATCGACCGGGGTCTTTGTCCACCGCCACGAGGTGGGCCGCGGGCGACATCTCCAGGACATGCGCCGCCTTTCCGCCGGGCGCCGCGCAGGCGTCGAGGACGTAGTGACCGGCCCGAACCTCGAGCAGCGGTGCCGCAAGCTGGGCCGCCGTGTCCTGGACGGAGACCGCCCCCATCCGGAAACCGGGCAGCGCCGCGGCGTCCATCGGGCAAGCCAGCACCAGCCCCTGATCGGCATGGGGCGCGGGGCTGGCGACGATACCGGCGTCGCGCAACTCGACCAGGTAGGGATCGCGGCCGGCGCGCCTCGAATTGACCCGGATCGCCATCGGCGGGGCCTGGTTGTTGGCCGTCGCGATAGCCTCCCAGTGGCTGGGCCAGGCCCTGCGAAACGCGCACAGGAGCCATTCGGGGTGCGCGAAACGTGCGCTTTCGGGGGAGGTGCTCTCGATCGATGCCTCGCGGGTGGCGAGGAAACGCCGCAGTACCGCATTGACGAGCGGGACCGCCCAGGGTTTCTTCAGGCGCCGACAGGCCTCGGCGGTGGCCGCCACGGCGGCGTGCGGGGGTACGCGCAGGTACCGGACCTGATACAGCCCCGCGAGCAAGAGGGCCAGGACGATAGGGTCCTGCCGCTCCATCGGGCGCGTGAGGAGCCGGCGGAGCCAGAAATCGAGGCGGGGCAGCCAGCGCAGGACGCCATAGCAGATCTCCTGCGCCAGGGCCCGGTCCTTGGGATCGGACAGGGTCGCGAGGTGCCCCGGCAAGGACGCGGACAGGGACCGCCGGTCCGCCATCACGGCCGCCAAGACGCGCGCGGCCGTGGCGCGTGGCTCCGAGCCATCCCTAGCCCGCATCTCTCACCAGCGGCCGTCGCGAGGGCGCGGATCGGCGACCGCAGCGGAGTGCCGGTGAGAACTGCGGGCTAGGCACGGGTGATCTCGGGATGTCCGCGCAGGAACTCGGCGGCGCTGAGCGGGCGGCGGCCCGGGGCCTGGACTCGCAAGAGCCGCAAGACACCCTCGGAGGTGGCCACATCCAGATGCCCGTCGCCGGAGGCCAGGACCGATCCGGATGGGCGGTCCGTCGGGATGAGCATCGCGATGGCCTCGAAGACCCGCAATTCGATCCCGGCGACCTCGCCGAAGGCCACGGGACGGGGATTGAAGGCCCGTACCCGGCGTACCAGCTCCACGGCCGGCCGGCGCCAGTCCAATCGCGCTTGCGCGCGCTCGATCTTCGGAGCATAGGTCGCCAGGGGTTCATCCTGGGGCCGTTCGTCGATCTGGCCCGCGAGTACCGCCGGGAGGGCCTGGGTAAGCGCCTGCTTCCCCAGATCCGCCAGTCGGTCACGGAGATCGCCGGCAGTGTCGCCGTCCGTGATGGGGCAGCGTATCTGGTGGAGAATGGGTCCGCTATCCAGCCCGGCCGTCATCCGCATGATGGTCACACCGCTCTCGGCGTCGCCGGCGAGGATGGCGGCGGCGATGGGTGCGGCACCTCGCCAGCGCGGGAGCAGCGAGGCATGGACGTTGATACAGCCCAGCACGGGGATGTCGAGGACCGCTTGCGGCAGGATCTGGCCGTAGCCGACCACGACCATCACATCGGGGGCGAGCTGCGCCACGGCCTCCTGCTCGGAGGGGGTCTTGAGTGACGGGGGCTCGCGCACCATGAGCCCCGCGGCCCGCGCCAGCATCTTGACGGGGGTCTCGGCGAGCTTAAGACCACGGCCGGCCGGGCGGTCCGGCTGGGTGTAGACCGCCACGATCTCGGCGTCACGGTCCTCGATCAGGCCGTCGAGGACCGTCGCCGCGAAGGCCGGGGTACCGGCGAAGACGATGCGCGCCAATATTGCTTTATTTACCGGGAGTTACCGGGACCCTACCGGGCGAGCACTGATGTGCCGAGCTTCACAGGGCCTGCTTTTGGGCCTTCGTCAGCTTCTTGGTGATGCGGCTGCGCTTCAAGGGCGAGAGGTAGTCCAAAAACAGTTTACCCTCGAGATGGTCTATCTCGTGCTGGATGCACACGGCGAGCAGGCCGTCGGCGTCTTGTTCCACAGTACGGCCTTCGAGGTCCTGGAAGCGGATGCGGATACGTTCGGCCCGCTCCACCTCTTCGAAGACCCCGGGGACCGACAGGCAGCCTTCTTCCATGCGTTCGACCCCGTCCTTCTGGAGCAGAGTGGGGTTGATCAGGCATAGTGGTTGGTCGTGGGTCTCCGAGACATCGACCACCAGGAGACGGCGGTGGACGTTGACCTGGGTGGCGGCGAGCCCGATGCCCGGCGCGGCATACATGGTCTCCATCATGTCCGCGGCCAGACGCCAGATCTCGTCGTCGACGACCGCGACGAGGGCAGCTTTGATCCGCAGCCGCGGATCAGGATGGTAAAGGACCTGCAGGATGGCCATCGTCAAACGGGAGGGGGTCGAGCACCACCACCATGATAGCAAATGAATAATAGCAGATGCGTCCGGCGGCGGCGGGCCCGCGATCGCCTCCGGTGTATTTTCTCCCGGGTCACGACCAAGCTTCAAGCAGGGTACGACCTTACGACGTTCTTTCCTCGGTCTGAGAGAGATCGCCTGAGAGAGATCGGAATATATACGCCATGTTGAGAAAACTACTTCAAGTCTTGTTGGCCACAGCGTTCGCGCACGGCGCCGCGGCCGAGGTCGCCGATCTGAAGCCCGGCCACCCGACGCGCTACGTCGTCAAGCAGGGCGATACCCTGTGGGACATCGCGTCTACCTTCCTGCGCCGGCCGTGGCTGTGGCCCGAGGTGTGGGAGCAGAACCCGCAGGTCAAGAACCCGCACCGGATCTATGTCGGCGATGTGCTATGGGTCGGCATGGAGGGGGGGCGTCCGAGGCTTTACTCCCGCCACTCCCGGCACGTCAAGCTGTCGCCGACCGTCCGGGCGTCCGAGCACGATCGGGTGGTGCCTCCCATCCCCCTGGACGCCATCTGGCCGTTCCTGATCCAGCCGCGTGTGGTGGGTCCGGAGGACCTGGCCGACGCGCCCTATGTGGTCTCGAGCCAGGACGAGCACCTGACCCCGGCGGAGACGAACCGCATCTACATCCGCGGGCTGCCCCCGGCCGAGCCCGGGACCCAGTACACGGTGGTGCGGTGTGGCGAGGTGTATCGCGATCCGCCCGCGCAACGCGACGAGAACACCCGTTACGCGACCCTGGAACCCGTCGCACTCCGATATGCCGAAGACTGCATCGGTGCCGAGGGCGGGGCCTTGGGCTATGAGGCCTTGCACGTGGCCGATGCCGTTTTGGAACGCGCCGGCGACCCGGCCACCGCCGTGATCACCCGCTCGAACCGCGAGGTACTGTCCGGTGACCGGCTGTTGCCCTTGACCGGGGCGGTGTACCCGGAGTTCGTCCCCCACGCCCCGCCAAAACCGGTGACAGGCAGCGTCATCTCCGTCATGGACGCGATCTCGCAGGTCGGTCCGAAACAGGTGGTGGTCCTGAACCGTGGCGAGCGTGCGGGTCTCGAGCCTGGACACGTCCTATCCGTCTTGCGGAGCGGGCTCCTGGTACGTGACCCGCTGAGCGCCAAGGTTTCGAGCAGCCGGGGTGATCTCGCGGAGCTACCGTCCGAACGCATCGCCGATCTCATGGTGTTCCGGACCTTCCCGAGGGTGAGCTACGCCCTGGTCATGGCGGCGACGCATCCGGTGCATCTCTACGACGCCGTGAAGAACCCCTGAGGCAAGTGCGCAGGGTATAGGCGGCCCCATCGTGAAGGGCCGTGACGAGCGATCCTGCTGGCTGGTGCTGCACCGGGCGCCGGGCGTGGCGGCACGCACCTTTAGATCCTTGTACGGCCGCTTCGGCAGCGCGCAGGCGGTGCTGAGCGCGGCGCCCGGTGAGCTCGCCGCAGCGGGGCTCGACGGCAAGGCCATCGCCTATCTGCGTGCCCCGGAGTGGGGGGCCGTCGATGCTGCCCGGCGCTGGAACGATGAGCCCGGCCACCATGTCCTCCTGCTCCTGGACCCCGATTATCCCCCGCTGCTGCGCGAGATCCCGGACCCGCCGCCGGTCGTCTTCGTCAACGGCGATCACCGCGTCCTGTCGAATCCTCAGCTGGCTATCGTGGGGAGCCGCAATGCCAGCCGGGCGGGGATGGAGCTCGCCTACGAGTTCAGCCGCGCCCTGGTGCAGTCCGGGCTCTGCATCACGAGTGGACTGGCGCTCGGGATCGACGCCGCGGCCCATCGTGGGGCGCTGTCCGGCCCGGGCCCGACCGTGGGGGTGGCCGGCACCGGGCTCGACTGCGTCTATCCGGTACGCCATCGCGAGCTGGCCCGGGAGATCGCCGCTCTCGGGGCCCTGGTCACGGAGCTCCCGCTCGGGACGCCGCCCATCGCCCAGAACTTCCCGAGGCGCAACCGCATCATCAGCGGCCTGTCGCTCGGGACGCTGGTGATCGAGGCCGCGCACCGGAGCGGGTCGCTCATTACGGCCCGCCATGCCATGGAACAGGGGCGCGCGGTCCTGGCCGTCCCAGGGTCGATCAAGAGCCCCCTATCGCGGGGTTGCCACGCGCTGATCCGGGACGGCGCCAAGCTCGTCGAGACGCTCGGGGACATCCTTGAGGAATTGATCCCCATGCACCGCTCCGTGCCGCCGGTCGTGGCGGCCGAGCGTGCCGGAGGTCCTCGACCGCAGCAGGTCGACATGGGCTTCGAGCCCGAAGGGCTGGATGAGGACTATCGGCGCCTGATCGATTGCCTCGGCCACGATCCGGCATCGATCGACCTCCTGGTCGCGCGTAGCGGATTGACGGCCCCTGTGGTTTCCTCCATGCTTTTGATCCTGGAGCTGCGCGGATATGTGCGGGCCGAGGCGGGCGGGAACTATGTCCGAATGGCGCAGGCCTGAGCCCCGCGCGTGAGGACCTCGGCGCACGACAGATGTTCGTTGTGTACGTCCGCGGCCCATCGGCCGAGTAGAATCCATCATACGCCGCCCCTTCCTTCCACTAATCACCCCTGTCTCACATGGCCAAGAACCTGTTGATCGTCGAATCCCCCGCCAAGGCCAGGACCATCGGCCGCTACCTCGGCCCCGGCTACAAGGTGCTCGCCTCCTACGGGCATGTGCGCGATCTCCTGCCCAAGGAGGGTGCGGTGGACACCGACCACGGTTTCGCCATGCGCTATGAGCTGATCGAAAAGAACGTCAGGCACGTGGACGCCATCAGTCGCGCCATGCGTTCCGCCGAGGCCTTGTATCTCGCCACCGATCTCGATCGGGAGGGCGAGGCCATTTCCTGGCATGTGACGGAGGTCTTGCGCGAGCGCGAGGTGCTGGACGACAAACCGGTCTATCGGGTGGTGTTCCACGAGATCACGCGCCGGGCGATCACCGACGCCTTGGAGCGACCGCGCGCCCTGTCGGTGGACCTCGTCAATGCCCAGCAGGCGCGGCGGGCCCTGGATTACTTGGTGGGTTTCAACCTCTCGCCGCTCTTGTGGCGCAAGATCCGGGGCGGGCTGTCCGCCGGCCGGGTGCAGAGCCCGGCGCTGCGCATGATCGTCGAGCGCGAGGAGGAGATCGAAGCCTTCGAGACCCGGGAGTACTGGACCATCGAGGCCCAAGCCCGCCATGTGGATCAGCCCTTCGTCGCCAAGCTCGCCGTGTTCGAGGGAGAGAAGCAGAAGCAGTTCAGCATCGTGAACGGTGAGGAGGCTGCACGCGTACGGGACCGGTTGCTGTTCGTCGCCGAAGGCCGGCTCCTGGTCACCGAGGTCGAAAAGAAGAAGCGCAAGCGCCAGCCGGCCCCGCCCTTCATCACCTCGACCCTGCAACAGGAGGGGGCGCGCAAGCTCGGTTTCACGGCAAGCCGCACCATGCGCGTCGCCCAGCAGCTCTACGAGGGCATCGACATCGGGGAAGGGGCCGTGGGCCTCATCACCTATATGCGCACCGATTCCGTGAACCTGGCCGCCGAGGCCGTGAATGAGGTCCGCGAGCTCATCACCTCGCGCTACGGGGCGAGTCAGGTCCCGAGTGCGCCGCGGCGCTTCCGGACCACGGCCAAGAATGCCCAGGAGGCCCATGAGGCGATCCGCCCCACCGCGATCGGACGGCATCCCGAACGGTTGAAGTCCCAGTTGAGCGTCGAGCAGTGGCGGCTCTACGACCTCATCTGGAAGCGCACCGTGGCCTGCCAGATGATCGATGCCACCATCGCTATGGTGGCGGTGGACCTCATGTGCGGGCCGGGCAACCTGTTTCGGGCCACCGGGTCGACGCTCGCCGATCCCGGGTTCATGGCCGTTTACCTGGAGGGCCGGGACGACAAGGGCGCCGAGCTGGACGACACCCTGTTACCGCCCATGCTGGTCGGCGACCAGGTGACCCTGGACCTTATCGAGGCCAATCAGCACTTCACCGAGCCGCCGCCGCGCTACACCGAGGCCTCGCTGGTCAAGGCCCTGGAAGAGCACGGGATCGGCCGTCCCTCGACCTACGCGGCCATCATCTCGACCCTGCAGCAACGCGAGTACGTGACCCTGGAGACCAAGCGCTTCCAACCGACCGATGTCGGGCGCGTGGTCACCCGCTTCCTCACGGAGCATTTCACCGATTATGTGGATTACGGCTTCACCGCCCGTCTCGAGGACGAGCTGGATGCCATCTCGCGGGGCGAAAAGGAGTGGACCCCGGTGATGCAGGCGTTCTGGACCGACTTCAAGCGCCTCATCGATACCAAGGCCGAGACCGTGAGCCGCAAGGACGCCACCCAGGAACTGCTGGAAGAGGCCTGTCCCAAGTGTGGAAAGCCGCTCGCGACCCGCCTCGGGCGGCGCGGCCGGTTCATCGGCTGCACCGGCTATCCGGATTGCGATTACACGCGCAATGTCGACGGTCAGGCGCAGGCTGCACCGGCCGCCGAGGTCGTGGAGGGCCGGACTTGTCCGGAGTGCGACTCGCCGCTCCTTATGCGGGCCGGGCGTTACGGGCCCTTCATCGGCTGCAGCGCCTATCCCAAATGCCGGTTCATCGAGCCCCTGGAGCGGCCGGCCGACACCGGGGTGGGGTGCCCCGAGTGCCATGCGGGCCACCTGCTCAGGCGCAAGTCGCGGCGCGGTAAGGTGTTCTTTTCCTGCTCCGGCTATCCGGGCTGCCAGTATGCCGTCTGGAACGAGCCCGTGGCGTTGCCCTGCCCGCAATGCCGTTGGCCCATCTCCGTCATCAAGGTCACCAAGAGCAAGGGCGCGACGCGCGCCTGTGCCCAGAAGAACTGCCGTTTCTCCGAGCCGTGGCATCAGGAGGACCCGCAGGCGGCGGTTGCGGCCGGCTGAGGGGACACGTGAGGCTGATGGGATGCCAGAACCGTTCGTGGCGGTGATGATGGGCTCGGACTCCGACCTTCCGGTGATGGAGTCTGCCATCGAGGTCCTCTCTGCGCTCGGGGTGCGGGCCGAGTTGCGGGTTCTGTCCGCCCATCGCAGCCCCGAAGACACCCAGGCCTATGTCCGCGATGCCGATGGCCGTGGCTGCGGGGTGTTCATCGCCGCGGCCGGGCTGGCCGCGCACCTCGCCGGCGCGGTGGCGGCGGTCACCGTCAAGCCCGTGATCGGGGTCCCGATGGCGGGTGGCCCCCTCAGTGGCTTCGATGCCCTGCTCTCGACCGTGCAGATGCCGGGCGGTGTGCCGGTGGCCTGCGTCGCGATCGGGAAAGCCGGGGCCAAGAACGCCGGGTATCTCGCGGCCGAGATCCTGGCACTGGCGGATGGACGGCTGGCGGAGCGCCTGCGTGCCGACCGCGTGGCGATGGCCGAAGCGATCCGGCGCAAGAACACCGAGCTCGTCGAGCGCTACCCCCACGGCCCGGCTGGAAGGGACTGAACGAGCCTAATCTATAGAGGATTGGCGGGGTGCACGGCTGGGACCTGGTGCGGGCGGCTCGGGCGCTCGCCGGCGGCGGGGTGATCGCCTATCCGACCGAGGCGGTGTTCGGGATCGGCTGCGATCCCTGGAACGAGACGGCGCTCTTGTGTCTGGTGCGTCTCAAGCGGCGGCCACTCTGCAAGGGATTCATCGTGATCGCCGGCGCGCACGAGGATCTGTCTGGGCTCGTGACCTTCCCCGATGCCGAGGTGCGGGGGCGCGTGCTCGCGACCTGGCCGGGCCCGGTGACCTGGGTCCTGCCGGCCTGCCCCGGCGTGTCGAGGCGGCTGACGGGCGGGCGCCGGGGTCTGGCCGTGCGCGTCACCGCGCACCCGGTGGC
>JALZID010000023.1 GCA_030860485.1 Pseudomonadota bacterium
TGTTGTCGGAGGGCTCCGCCGTCTTGCTCTCGCGCCACGGCGCCTCCCAAGCTACGAGGCCTGAGTCTTTTGGCCTCGGTCGGACTTCCACCGACTGGACAATGTGCCCTTGACTGGACACGCCTACCCACCACCGATGGGCGCCACCTCGTCCTACCTCGCTACACACAACCCGACCCTGATCAGCGCTTCCTCTTGTCTCAGATGAGATTGGTACTACCTCAACAGTCACCCCCCAAGATCACCTCCAACGCCGCCCTCGTAGCCTAACCAAAACATGACCTTGTAGTGCTGGACCTTTGCGACCCCATGATCGCAAAATCAACAGGTTACTGGCTTTCTTGGCCCGAGTTGCGGAAGTCGGGTTAAGACGGGAGGATCCTACAACAGCCGACAGCCCTAGCATGCGGTAAGATCTGGCCGGGGGTTGACCGCATAGTGTCCCCGCAACACCAACTCACTGCATCAATGATTAGCTCGGTCTCCACGTCCTCCCCCTGCCAATAGAACTGCCGGCGTAGCGCGAAAATCAGTTTGTCACCCTCCTTTCTGTCCTTTCTGGTCAAGGCTCAGACCGCTTCGATCAAGCCAGTCGGCCACGCAGCGGAACCACCTCGGTGCCGTTCTTCAGCCCATCCAGACAATCCGCCCACGCCTGCATCATGCGTCGCCGCTCGGGCAGGTGCTCGGCGTAGTTGTAGGCCGCGCGTACCGCGTCGCGCTCGCTGTGGGCGAGCTGGCGCTCGATCGCGTCGCGGGGCCAGCCTTGCTCGTTCAAGAGCGTGGATGCCATCGACCGAAAGCCGTGCCCGGTCATCTCGTCCTTAGCGTACCCCATGCGTCGCAGGGCTGCGTTCATGGTCGTTTCTGACATCGAGCCACGGGAACACGTCCCTCTCCAGGCACCGGATGGTATTGTCGGCGTGCCCCAGCCCCCACCGTGGCGCATGCTTGGCGTATCACTCGAGCGCGCGACCGCCTCGAAGCTGTCCGCCTACTGCAGACGGGTTCAGGTTACAAACCCCTTGTTTTTAAACGCGGTTTTGGAGGTGTTGGATTCCCATGGATACCGATTTGGCAGAGGGTCCCGAAGCCGTACCGGCACGCGTTTCGGCCCCCATTGACCGGGTCTTTGCTCGAACACCCCGGCGCAGCGCGTACCGCAAGACGAACAGCGCCCGTCCGCGGAGAGGTTCCAGTCGGAGAGCACGTACCAGTCGCGCCCGACCAGCACCGCGCCGCAGGCGCTGCAATAAGTGCTGGCCCCCGCCGGGTCGTGCACGTTCCCGGTGTAGGCGTAACGCACCCCGTTCCCGAGCGCGATGCGTCGCGCGCGCGTCAAGGTCGTCGTCGGGGTGTGGGGCGTGTCCCGCATCTTCCAGTCCGGGTGAAACGCCGTGAAGTGCAGGGGCACCTCGGGGCCGAGATGCTCGACCACCCAGCGCGTCATGGCATCCAGTTCCTCATCGGTATCGTTCTCACCGGGGATCAACAGCGTCGTGATCTCGAACCAGACCTCGGTCTCGTGCTTGAGATAGCACAGGGTGTCTAGGACGGGCGTGAGACGGCCGCCGCAGACCTTGTGATAGAAACGCTCGGTGAAGCCCTTGAGGTCCACGTTGGCGGCGTCTATGTGGTGATAGAGCTCCCGGCGCGGCTCGGGGCAGATATAGCCCGCCGTCACGGCCACCGACTTGACCCCGCGCGCGCGGCAGGCGCGCGCCACGTCGATGGCATACTCCATAAAAATCACCGGATCGTTGTAGGTGTATGCCACGCTGCGGCAGCCGAGCCGCATGGCGGCCTCCGCGATAGCTTCCGGTGCGGCCTGGTCGGCCAGAGTATCGATCTCGCGGGATTTACTGATATCCCAGTTCTGACAGAACTTGCAGGCCAGGTTGCAGCCGGCCGTGCCGAAGGATAAGACCGGCGTCCCCGGCAGAAAATGATTGAGCGGCTTTTTCTCGATCGGGTCGATGCAGTAACCGCTGGAGCGCCCGTAGGTCGTCAACACGATCCGCCCCTCGCGCCGCGCGCGCACGAAGCACAAGCCTTCCTGCCCCTCGTGGAGCTTGCAGGCGCGCGGGCACACGTCGCACTGGACCCGGCCGTCCGGGAGCGCGTGCCAGTATCGGGTGGGCCAGAACGTCGTGGGCCTGTCGGCCATCGCCTGCGGCATATGCAGAGTCTAGCGCATGCTGCCCGCTTGCGCCGCCCTCCCTGAACATGAACCTAGCCTGATGTCCGGTCGGGCGCAGGTTGGACAGCAAGTGAATGGCTTCAGGCCGGCCCGCCAACGGCGAGGTTCTCGCGGATTTTTATTGCCTGATCTACGCCGCGGGTCGCCTGTTGATTCCGTAATTCCGAGGTCTGGATCGTCGATGTGCAGGGGCGGGCGGTGGAATGCTTCCGGTGCTTGCCGGTCGGCGCCGAGTTTACCCAATACGTTCGTGCCGAGCGCTCGCACAACAGCCGCTCGCTGTGCACCGAATACAGCACAGGCAACAACCAGGCTCGCAGCAGCCGCTCCAGAGCGATCGACGGCCTACCATCTACCGCGTACATCGCTTCAAACTCCCTCGTCAATGCCCAAAGCGCTTCATCCATCAACGCCAGAATTGGGCGCAACGGATGGCGAACATGACCGGGGCCGAGGTCTTCGCTCAGTATTCAGTGCCTTCAGACTGAGGGTGGGGCCCGATCATGGATCGCGGGCCACCCGGATCCCGACATCGTCATACCCCTCTGCTGCACCGAAGCGAAAGCGCTTGGTGGTGCGCAGAGAGCGCGTGGGTGTGCCGAAGCCCCCGCCTCGGGCCACCCGGTCCTCGCAGCGATCGGCCTCGCGGGGAGCGCCGTCGGCGCTGGCGCCCTCGTAGGCCGGAAAGTAGCAGTCCTGCACCCACTCGAGGACGTTACCGGCGCTGTCGAAGAGACCGTAGGGGTTGGCCTTGAACCGCCCGATGGCGCCCGGGGCGCGCGGTAGGTGATTCCCGCAGCCGTGGCAGTAGGCCTCATCGGCACCTACCTTGAAGCCCCACCAATAGGGCGTGGTCGTCCCCGCCGCGGCCGCGTATTCCCATTCCGCCTCGCTCGGCAGGCGGTAGGGCAGACCGGTCTCTCGGGACAGCCAGCGGGTAAAGGCGAGCGCGTCGTGCCAGCTCACCGAGACCACGGGATAGACATTCGGATCGGAAGGGCGGATCGGCGGCAGCCCGCGCCCGGTCTGTCGTGCGAAACGGCCGTACTCGGCATCGCTCACCTCGTAGCGACCGATGGCGAATCTATCGATCCGAACCGGGTGCTGAGGTCGCTCGTCTGGATCGGCCCCCGGGCGGGCGCTGCCCATGTCGTAGCTACCGGCCGGGACCCAGACCATCTCCGGGCCCTGGCCGCCGATTTTCAAGGGATCACGGAAAGAGGTGGGTTCGGCGATCTGGGGCTCAGGTTCCGCCTTCGGCCGC
>JALZID010000024.1 GCA_030860485.1 Pseudomonadota bacterium
AGGACCTTTCGGACCGATACCTGTCATGGGCATTGCCGTTTGACCCGGACCTGTTGCCCGGGGTGCTCAAGGACCCGCCCACGCGACCATCACTGCTCCGCTCGACGGACGAACAGTTGGAGCGTTCGTCGGATCTCCATCCCCTCGACCGCCTCCTCTACCTCAACTTCAAGACCTATCTACCGGATGATCTTGCGGTCAAAATGGACCGCATGTCGATGGCGAGCTCGCTGGAAACCCGTTCGCCCTTCCTCGACACGCAGCTGATCGAACACTTGGCGCGACTTCCCGCACAGAATAAGATCGGCCTCCGCCGCGTCAAGCCTGTGCTTCGGGCCTCGGTTCGATCCTTGATCCCGGATGCGATATGGAATCGACGCAAGCAGGGCTTTGGCGTGCCGATGGACCGCTGGTTCAGGGGAGAGCTCGGGACGATGTTCGAAGACGAGGTGCTGCCCGCAGACGCAAGGACGCGCGACCTCCTGAACCCCCTCGGGGTGCAACGCCTGTGGGCTGAGCACAAGTCCGGAGCTCGGGGGCACGGCTACCGGCTCTGGTCCCTGCTCGTCTTGGAGCATTGGCTACGAAATGTCAGCAGGCCGCCCTCAGTCGCACCGGTCGGAGGCGTTCCGAGCCTCGAGGCGATACAGGTGGATCGGGGGCGAACGGCCGATTGAGCGTCGGCGAGACACCCAATACACGAGAAAGTGGAAGGGTGCCGGTCCACCATGCTGAGACCTGTTTCTCGGCCCTGATTGGCGGCTTGGGATGACCGAGCGCCTGGGTAGGGCGCCGCAATTACCGATCGGCGACCGCGAGCATGATACGAGTGCGAACACGCGGCCGCAGGCTCGGCCCGGCCTCGACCAACATGATCAACCCGTAGCAAAGACTCCATAGCCATACGACGACCCGATACAGACTGCGTTTAAGCCCCTGTCGCGGCAGGCCATAGGGCGCAACGACGATCGACGTAAACCGCGTTGCCACGAGGACCTGTCGAAGGCTCATGTCGGTGAAACCCCCAGTGTGGGTGTAGTCCGCGTATCGAAGGTACAGTCCGCCCAAAGTCGCGCAATTTAGCGTTTTGACCAACAAGCGCCCTCCCGGCAGTAAAGCGTCACGCACTCTTGCCAGGAGACCTATAAGATCCTCTCGTGGTATGTGTTCAATTACGTCGTTCATGACAACCAGGCCGAAAAGCCCCGTATGCGCATCGAGGTAGGAACTCAGGTCAACCACATGTTCAACCGGCAGGTCGCGCTCTTGACAGTGCCTGATCGCTTGCGCACTGACATCCACGCCCGTAGCGTTACCATACCCGCGCTGGCGGACCCAGTAGAGGAAATGGCCCGCTCCACACCCTATGTCCAGGATGGGGTCGGACTGCACCCTCGGTAGCCACTCCGCGTAATTCAACTCATAGGCGCTAGCCTCGTGCTCGTTCCCTAAAGGAGCAGCGTACTCGCCAAGGCCACTCTCTGCGTACCTTTCATAAAGTGGCAAATAAGGCGTGCTCATGAGGAGACCTTACCATCTAAGGCATGCCCTCCGGCTCGCGTTAGCGGCCGATGTGCAGTCCCTGACCGATGCAATCGCCCTAACCGACCGCGAGGCCTCTGTCCGCGCTCCTCCCACCCGGTTCTGACCGGACTTGGGAGCGGTAAGGGCCGGGGACACCGACGCCCTCTCTGGTGCGCAGGCTGAGCTCATGCCGCTAGAAAAGGGGGTACCTCGACGGTGAAGCGAGGGGCTCTTATCTACGGTGCCCCCTTAGACGGGTGGATCCCGGTCAAATGGCCGATCAAGCATGTCGGCGGGATGTCGCATGCCGAGTAGAAACGAGTTCGGTCCGCGCAGCTCCGGCTCGTCCGGCCAGTCCCCCGGAAGGTCACGTCTCACGAAGAAGGCATTCGCACCCGTAAGGTCGGTGTGTACGAGGCGATAGCCCTTTGAGTCGCCTAGGGCTGCAAGCGCTCCGATCGACGCACCGAAGTAGTCCGACCCGTCCCACCCTGAGTAATCGCTGGGTACGACCAGACGCTCGTCGGCGGGCAGCTCCGGGTTGTATTCGATGACAACTATCCGAGGCACGTAGTCGGTCAGGGCGCGCCAGACCCAGTAGTCGCCGCCATCGATGTCGATGGCGAGAAGCTCCAAGTCCTTCGGAACGTCCGCTGAGCGGAACAGGTCGAGCACGTTCTGGGGAGTGACGAAGCTTTGTAGCGTGCGTATGCGTGGAACCGACTTGTACTTCGCCTCCAACCTCGCGTAGTCGTCCACGTCAGCCTCGATGAATACCCCATCCC
>JALZID010000025.1 GCA_030860485.1 Pseudomonadota bacterium
CCAAGGCCTCACCAACAGGCCGGATATATGGGAGCAACTGCGCTACCGACCTCTGCCGTCAACGAGCGAGATGCTTGCAAATCGGAGGAGTCCATATATGGGGGTAAAAGGCGCCGCGGCCGGGACAAGGCTTGGTCAGCCAGCCGAAGGCTGACCCCCACCCCCGCCCTCCCCCGTCCGCAAGCGGACAGGGGAGGGAGTGTCCCGGTGCCCTCCCGGAACGAGAGGGAGAACATAGGGTGGCCCTTCCGGAGGGAGCGCGAGCTCGTCGAGGGGCGCGTAATTTCAAATACGTTTGGCTAGATTCTTTCACAAACTCTCAGTCCATGAACATGGAGCTCAGCGACTCCCCAGAGCAGATCCGGCGTATGCTCTCCGCGAGCAGGGCGGCGACGCTGAGCTGTCGGATGCGAGGACAGGCGCGGGCCTCGGGGAGCAAGGGGACGGTATCGGTGACCACCAGCTCGTCCAGATCGGACTCGATGATGCGCGATACCGCATTCCCGGACAACACTGGATGGGTGCAATACGCGAGCACGCTGGCGGCGCCGTGTTCTTTGAGGGCGCGGGCGGCCTCACACAGGGTACCCGCGGTATCGACCAGGTCATCCACGATGATACAGGTCTGGTCCCGGACGTCGCCGATGATGTTCATGACGCGGGCCTCGTTGGGGTTCGGCCGGCGTTTGTCGATGATGGCGAGATCGGCGTCGTCCAGGCGCTTGGCGACCGCGCGGGCGCGCACCACGCCGCCGACGTCGGGCGAGACCACCATGACGTTGGGATGCTCGTGCTTCCAGATATCGCCCAAGAGCACCGGCGAGGCATAGACATTGTCGAGAGGGATATCGAAAAAACCCTGGATCTGCTCGGAATGCAGATCGATGGTCAGCACCCGGTCGGCCCCGACCCCGGCAATCATATTGGCCACCAGCTTGGCGGTGATGGGTACCCGCACCGAGCGTGGCCGGCGGTCCTGGCGTGCATAGCCCATGTAGGGGATGACGGCCGTGATCCGATAGGCCGAGGCGCGTCGGAGCGCGTCCACCATCACCAGGAGCTCCATCAGGTTTTCATTGGTGGGGGCAGAGGTCGGCTGGACCACGAACACGTCCCGGCCGCGCACGTTCTCACCGATCTCAACCATCACCTCGCCATCGCTGAAGCGATCCACGGTGGCCTTGCCGAGCGGGATTTGGAGATGGTTGGCGACCGCCTCCGCCAGCGGAGGGTTGGCGTTGCCCGTGAAAAGCATCAGATCGTCTATTGACACGGCTCCCCCGGGTGCCTGCCTCATCTGGCTGGGGTGCCAGGATTCGAACCTGGGAATGCGGGGATCAAAACCCCGTGCCTTACCGCTTGGCTACACCCCAATCGTCAACCTCTCGGGTGCGAGGTGTTCGAGCCGCGAGTCGATCGAGCCGGCGGGTTTTATAAAACCGCAAGCCGATCCAACAAGGGAGATCGATTGCGCCCCTCTGCCACGAAGCCGCCCCAGCGCCGCGGTAGCTCGGTGAGGACGGCCCGCGCCTCGGCCTCGCTCGGGAAGGCCCCGAACACGCAGCTCCCGGTGCCGGTCAGCCGGGCGTGCGCCCGTTCACCGAGCCAGTCCAGGGCGGCCCCGATCTCCGGGTAGCGTGCTCGCACCACCGGCTCGCAGTCGTTGCGTCCCTCGCCGGCTAGAAAGCGGGCGATTGTGATGGGAGACGTATTGCGTGTCAAATCCGGGTCGTTGAACACCGCGGCGGTCGAAACCTCGAGATCCGGGCGGATGAGAAGGTACCAGGGCTCATCCAGGGAGATGGGGGTGAAGCGCTCGCCGATCCCTTCCGCCCAGGTCGCCTGCCCGTGGAGGAAGATTGGGACATCGGCTCCCAGCCGGCGGCCGATCGACTGGAGCTCCGGGGAAGACAGGCCGGCACCCCACAGGTGGTCGAGGGCCATGAGGGTGGTCGCGGCATCGGAGCTGCTGCCGCCCAGTCCGGCCCCGGTCGGGATGCGCTTGGTGACGCCGATATCGGCCCCGATTCGGGTCCCGGTTTGCGACTGGAGCAGGCGGGCGGCCCGCACGACCAGATCGGCCTCGGGGGCGACGCCGGGCAGGTCCGTCGTGCGCCGCACCTCACCGTCCTTCCGGAGCTCGAAAAACAAGGTGTCGCAGAGCCCCGCGAACTGGAACACGGTCTGCAGCTCATGGTAGCCGTCGGGGCGGCGGCCGAGGATGTGGAGGAAGAGATTGACCTTGGCGGGCGCCGGCCAGCCGGGCGACGATGCCACTAGCCGGATGCCCAGCGCCGCACGACGATGCGGACCCGGAAGCGATCGGTGCGCAGGAAGAGCTTGGAGGGCAGATCGAGGCCATCGCGGGCCTCGTAGCCGAGCACGCTGATCCGCCAGCCGGATTGCTCGAGCTCGGTCATTCGGCCTCGATCATCGACCGTCATGGCGGCGACCGGCGCGCGCGGCTCGGGGATCCCCCGCACCCAGTAACGCAGCCCGAACACCGGCAGGGTCCAGCCGAGCTGGGCAAGGATGAGACGCTCGGGGTCCTCGGCGCTCACGGTACGCCGGTCCGGGGTACGCATCACGACCTGGTTCGGGCCGCCGTCGAGCCCGTAGCTCCCCTGACCGAGCGGCGCGACGACACGCAGCGAATAGCGCTCCTCGTTCTGGGTCCAGAAAAGCGCGGCGTTCCAGCCCTCCTCGGGTGTCGCCAGCGCCACCCGCCCGGCGAGGTACCAGTCTTGGACCCTCGCCACGCGCTCGCGGTGCAGGGTCCAAAGCGCATCGCGATCCGCGCCCGTCAAGGGCTCGCCGGGCGGTGGTGTGAAGGGGGCGCAGCCGGCCGCCAGGAGGGCGAGCCCGAGCGCCGATAAGCGCATCACGGGGACAGGCGTTGCATGGCGTCCAGGACCTTGCGGTCCCCGGGTGCCAACTGCAGGGCATCCTCCCAGACCATGCGGGCCCCCTTCCGATCGCCCCGGAGCCAGAGGACCTCGCCCAAGTGCGCCGCGACCTCGGGGTCGTTGCGGAGCTTGAGCGCACGCCGCAGATATCCCTCGGCCTCGTCCAGCCGACCCATCCGATAGAGTACCCAGCCCAGGCTGTCGAGGACGTAGTAATCGTTCGGGCTCAACTCGTAGGCGCGCTTGATGAGGGCGTAGGCCTCCGGATAACGGGTCGTTTGATCGGCCAGGGAGTACCCCAGCGCGTTCAGTGCCTGGGAATTATCGGGTTCGCGCTCCAGGATGTGCTTGAGATCGCGCTCCAGGAGGTCCAGTCTCCCCATCTTCTCGGCCAGCATGGCGCGGCTGTACAAGAGGTCGCTGTTGAAACCCCCTTCGAGCGCGCGGTCATAGACGTCCATGGCCTCCCGGTACTTGCCTTCCTGGCTCAGGAGCTCGCCTTCGACCCGCGTGAGCCGGGTTTTCTGATCGGGGGTGGCCGGTGCGATGCCGTGGAGCTGTTCCCGTGCCGCGGGGAACCTCTTCTGCTTCATCATGGTGAGCGCCATGCTGAGCTGGGCATCGAAGTGGTTGTCGCCTTGCCCGACCGACGAGTACCACTTGATCGCCTGGTCGTAGTCCTTGCGGGTCTCCGCGAGCTGGCCGAGGTAATAGCTCGCCTCGTCGGCATACTCCTCGCCGTTCACGAGACGCCGGAAATGCGTCTCGGCGCCCTCCAGCGATTGGGTCTGAAGGTGCAGGATCCCGAGGGCGAAGCGCACCTCGGCATTGTCCGGCTGCATCTTCGCGAGGCCCTCGAACTGTTCCTTGGCGTCATCGAAACGCCGCTGATCGGCCAAGAGCCGCGCGTAGGCCATGCGCAGATCGAAGTCCTGCGGGTTCTTTTCGATCTGCCCTTCGAGCCACGCCAGGGCGCCCTCGGTGTCGCCCTGCTTTTGGCGGATCCCGACATAGGCCATGGCAATCGGGGTGGTCGGGGCGCCGCGCGCGAGGATCTGCTCCATGGCCTGGCGGGCGGCCGGGAGCTGATCGGTCTTGATCGCAAGCAAGGCATAGGCGAACAGGGCATCGGGGTCGTCCTGATGGGCGGCGACTAGGCGCCGCATGACCTCCAGGGCCGCCCGCTTGTCGCCTTCGTTGCCGAGGAAGCTCGCGATCATCTTGAGACCCTGTCCAGCGCCCTCCTTGGATGCGCTCATCACGAGCTCGAGGTGATGCAGGGCCTCGTCGACCTCGTCGTTGCGGATCAGGAGTGCCGCGAGTACCTGGCGGGCCTCGAGATCGGTGGGGGCGCGCTGCACCCAGAGCCCCGCAGCTTCGCGTGCCTCGGCATTGCGCTTCGCGAACACGGCGATGCCGGTGGCGCGCTCGGCGATGCGGGCGTCCGGGACGTGGCGCGCCAGATCGAGGTAGGAATCGAGGGCCAGCTCGACCTGGCCGCGCTGGCCGGCGAACTCGGCTACCAGGAGCTTGTAGAGGATGTCTTCGGTCAGTTCGACCCGCGGTGGCTGTTCGGCCTGCGCTGGCTGTTCGACCTGCGGTGCTGGGGCCGCGGGGGCCGGCGATGCTCGATCCGCCTGGGCGGGCGGCGCGGCATCGAGCGTGCTCCGGGTGCCGGCACAGCCCCCGAGGACCAGCGTGGCCAAGAGCACCCAGGCGGGGAACACGGACATTGTCATTGCGAGTCTGTTATCAACCTCTGGAATATCGATCTCTGGCACATCGACCCCGCCCGGGGGTGACGGCGACATCGCTCGGCGGGTTGAACTGGAAGGATTATGGAAGCGCACGGAACAGGCTGTCGGAACCCAGGCGGGACCTATTATTATACGCCAGTTCACCGGCTGCTTCGACCCCCTTATTTTATCTCTGGCTGGGGGCGAATGGCCGACCGCCAAATGTTCGGAAGCCCAATGGTCGAACACACCTGCACCGGTGCTTGTATTCAGGGGGGGCATCCCGCAAAATTCCTTGTGCCGGCCGGGGGTTCTGACCCCATCCGGCGGCCCGAGAGTCCCACCTCCCATGTCGTTACTCGTCGTCGGCGTCAATCACCGGACCGCGCCGGTATCCCTGCGCGAGAAGGTCTTCTTTGATGCGGACCGGCTCCCGGACGCCTTGCGTGATCTACGCGGCACGGACGGGGTCCATGAGGCCGTCATCGTCTCAACCTGTAATCGCACCGAGATCTATTGCAGTCAATTCGATTCGGATCTCGATCGGCCGGTGCGCTGGCTGGCCCGGCAACAGGGCCTGTGCGAGACCGATCTGACCCCCTACCTGTTCGGTCTCATGGAAGGGGAGGGCGTGCGGCACCTCTTGAGGGTGGCCTGCGGGCTCGACTCCATGGTCCTCGGTGAACCGCAGATCCTCGGTCAGATCAAGGACGCCTACCGCGCCGCCGTGGCGCACCGCACCCTCGGCAGGCTGCTCAACCGGCTGTTCCAGCATGCCTTCCACGTGGCCAAGCAGGTACGGACCGACACCGCCATCGGCACCAGCCCGGTATCGGTGGCGTTCGCGGCCGTGCGCCTCGCCGAGCAGATCTTCGGTGATCTCGGGCGTCACACGGCGCTTTGCATCGGCGCCGGCGACACCATCGCCCTGGTCGCCCGGCACCTCCACGAGCGCGGCACGCAGCGCATCATCGTCGCCAACCGCACCCTGGAGCGGGCGCAGTGTCTCGCGGTCCCGCTCGGTGGCTACGCGATCCCGCTCTCGCAGGTCGGAAACCATTTGAAAGAGGCGGACATCGTGGTCACGGCCACCTCGAGCACCGTCCCGGTCCTGGACCGGGCCGTGGTCGAGCGGGCCTTGCGGGCGCGCAAGCACCGCCCGATGTTCCTGGTCGATATCGCCGTCCCGCGCGATATCGATCCGGCCGTGGGAGGTATCTCCGATGTGTATCTCTACACCGTCGATGACCTCGAATCGGTGATCCAGGACAACCTGCACTCCCGACAGATCGCCGCGCGGCAGGCCGACGAGATCATCACGTCCGAGGTCCATTGCTACATGGACTGGGTGGGATCGCTGGACGCGGTAGCGGTGATCCGGGCCATCCGCGCGCGGGCGGATGCGCGGCGTGAGCGTGTGCTCGCGGCGGCGCGGCGGCGCCTGGCGCTCGGAGACGATCCCAAAGATGTTCTCGAGCAACTGGCCCGCCGCCTGACCAACACCCTGATCCACCCGCCGAGCGCCAAACTCCGGGCGCCCGACAACATCGATCGGGAAGCGCTCATCAAGGCCGCGCGCGATCTGTTCGGCGTGGACTAGCGGGCGATGTCGGGGATGAAGGTCACGATCGCGTCCTGCACCGGGGGAGGGCCCATGGAGCGGCTCGCCCGTGCGCTCACGGCCTTGGGTGCCGAGGCGCAGGTCCTCGAGGAGTTCAGCGATCGGCGTTGGCGCGAGCTGATGGCGTCAGGGGGCATCGGCCGCGCCCGCGCGCGCATCGGGTCCATGCTGGTCTTTCCGTTTCGTGCCATCGCCCATGGGTTCTTTCGCCGTCCCAGCGTGTTGGTGGCGACGACCAATCCCTTCCATCTGCCGCTCGTCTTGATCGCCACGCGGCCCCTGCACCGGGTGCCCATGGTGGCGCTGGTCTACGATGTCTACCCCGATGCGCTGGAGGCTTCCGGCGTGGTGGCTCCTGCCGGCCTCCTCGCGCGGATCGCGACGGGCGCGAATCGCTTCTGGCTTTCGCGCGCCGAGGCGGTGGTTTTCATCGGCCCGGAGATGGCGGCGCACGTTCGCGGGCGTTACGGCAGCCCGGCCTACTCGGAGGTGATCGAGACCGGAGCCAGCGTCTCGGAGTTCGACACGGTGCGCGCCCATGCCGCCGATGCCGAGAGCGAGCTAGAGCGTTGGTGCCGGGGCAAGGTCGTGGTGAGCTACGTCGGCAACCTGGGGCAGATGCATGACTGGGAGACGGTGTGCCGGGCCGTGCCCCGGGTGCTCGCGGATCCCACCCTCGCGCGCCTCTGCTTCGTCGTGGCGGCGTCCGGCGCGGGGCCAGAAACCCTGGCCAGGCGGTGGTCCGATCTCCCCCCGGATCGGGTCCGCTTCGAGCCTCCGCTGCCCGATCCGGCGTGGGCGCGATTGCTGTCGTCCTCCAGCATCGCGCTGGTCACCTTGAAGGAAGCGGCAAGCAAGACCTCGATTCCGTCCAAGACCTTCAGCGCCATGGCGGCCGGCAACGCCGTGGTCGCGGTGGCGCCTGCGGGGTCGGACCTCGCCGCCGTGGTCGCGAGGGAGCGCTGCGGCGCGGTGGTGTCTCCGGGGGATGTGGATGGCCTGGTGCACGCACTCCGGGGTCTTTGCCTGAATCCGGAGGCGCTGCGCTTGGCGCGGGATAGAGGTCGGCGCGCCGTCGCGGCGCGTTATGACGCCGCTGTCCTCGCCGGCCGATGGCTCGCGGTCCTCACGGCGGCAGCGGTAAAGCCGAGAGGTCGCCGTCTCCCCTTTTTTTTATGTATAAATTTCTCGGCGATCGTCAAGCGTGCACTGGATGTGGGTGTCGCTCTGGCGGGGCTTTGCGTCTCGGCGCCGCTCCTCGGGGTGGTGGCGGTGGCCATCCGGGTGACGATGGGCTCGCCGGTATACTTCCGGCAGGAACGGCCG
Organism: Pseudomonadota bacterium; assembly: GCA_030860485.1. NCBI lineage: Bacteria > Pseudomonadati > Pseudomonadota > Pseudomonadota bacterium. The sequence continues at coordinate 7,590 of JALZID010000025.1, forward strand.
GGCCGCGGCGGCAGGCCCTTCCGGATCGTGAAGTTCCGTACGATGCGGGACACAGAGCCGGGTGAGGATCCGTTGACGAGCGATGCGATGCGTCTGACCGCCCTCGGGGGCTGGCTGCGCAGGACCAGCCTCGACGAGTTGCCCACGCTCTGGAACGTCCTCTCTGGCGAGATGAGCCTGGTCGGGCCGCGGCCGTTGCTGACGCGGTACCTCTGCCGCTACTCCGCCGAGCAGGCCCGGCGCCACGAGGTCAAGCCCGGCATGACGGGATGGGCTCAGGTGAACGGTCGAAACGCGATCTCGTGGGAGGAGAAGTTCCAGTACGACGTCTGGTACGTGGACCACCAGAGCCTGTCGCTGGACCTGCGGATCCTGGCGCGGACGGTGGCCAAGGTCTTGAAGGGGGAAGGGATCAACGCGGAGGACCATGCGACGATGCCGGAGTTCATGGGCGCCGAGGCGAAGACCCCATGAGGGACACCCCATGAGGGACACCCCATGAGAGATTTGTATGTCTACGGGGCCGGAGGGCACGGAAAGGTGGTCGCGGACCTCTTGCTCGCGGCCGGCCGGGAGCGACTTTCCGGCTTCATCGACGACGGCGTACCGCCCGGGAGCCTGGTCCTCGGCCATCCGGTCTACGGGCCGTGGGCCTGGCTTGCGAGCCGAGCGGCCCACGGCGCGGTGGGGATCGTCCTCGGCATCGGCGACAACGAAGTGCGGGCACGGGTCGCCAAGGCCGTGGCAGGGATCGAGGTCGAAGTGCTCACGGTCATCCATCCGCGGGCGACCGTGGCGCCGTCGGCGGCTCTGGGATGGGGCACTGTCATCATGGCCGGCGCGGTGGTCAACCCCGATGCCCGGATAGGCGAGGGCGTGATCGTCAACACCGGGGCCGTGGTCGAGCATGACGTCGTCGTCGGAACCTACGCCCACGTCTCGTCGGGCGCCGCGCTCGGTGGCGGTTCCGAGCTCGGCGCCTACGCCCACCTCGGCCTCGGCGGCGTGCTCCTGCCCGGGGTCCGGGTGGGCGCATCGGCGATCATCGGCGCCGGGGCCGTCGTGACCCGGGACATCTCCGATCACGTCATCGCGGTGGGCGTGCCCGCACGGGTCCTCCGCTCGGTTCGAGATCGGAGTTTGTGAAACGATCTGCTGCTCTCGCGGGCTCGCGTGGGATCCCCGGCGCGCCCAACAGGGCCACGCTCTGGCATGGCGCCGGCCCGCGGGCGATGACGTGGACCACGGCGGCCTAGACAAACTGCGTGGCACGCACCCCGGCTGGCGCTACGATTACTGGATACTTACCATCTGTCCTTGTCCCTACCACCTTCCCAGGGGCAAGCTGGCCGGGTAGGTTGGTATTTCTGGTGAGCGTGGCCAATATCGTTCAGAAGTTCGTTCGCACCGCGTGAGTATACCCATGGCGCAACTGTTTCCCGCGCTCGAGCAGGTCCGGCAGTTCAAGGTTCGCCCCGAAGAAGGAGAACTGCACCTGTTGGACTTTCTCGATCAGACACTCGGCAACGATTACGAAGTCTACTTCCAACCGTTTCTGAACGGCGACCGGCCGGATATCGTCGTCATGCGCAGGGGTTCGGGAGTTCTGCTCATTGAGGTCAAGGACTGGGACCTGAGCCGCTACTCCGTAGACAGCAACGGGAACTGGTACTTTCACGCGGAAGGACGTCATCCGAAGAAATCACCCTTCGAACAGGTGTGGACCTACCGGGACAACTTGTTGGATCTGCACATCGAGCACCTGCTTGAGCGGCAGCTAGAGAATAGCAAGCTACTCGCGACTGTCGCGTGCGCGGTATACTTCCACCGCGCCGATCAATCGCGGCTCGACGAACTCTGCGGTCAGGTGAAGTACGTGGAGCTTCTTACTCCCGATTCGCTCACAGAGGAGAACTTCGAGCGGATCTTGCGCCGAACTTGGCTCAGCAGAACATCTGCCTACTTCGACGAGGACTTGTACAACCGCTTCCAACGTTACTTGCGGCCCCCGCGGCACACACGGGATCAGGGCAAGGAGCCGAACTATACGCCCAAGCAGAAAGCTCTGTCGGAAAGCCGCCCGGTTCAGCAGAAAATCCGGGGTGTCGCCGGATCGGGGAAAACCAGAGTGCTCGCCCGCAGGGCGGTGAATGCACACCTTCGTACAGGCGACCGAGTCCTACTACTTACGTTCAACATAACACCGCGGAACTACATTCACGACGCGATCAGCGAGATTCGGGAAGACTTTGGCTGGAGTAACTTTTACATCATCAACTACCACCAGTTCTTCAACACCGAAGCGAACAATCACAGCCTGCCGATCCAGAGCCTGGCCGATTACCAGAACGAACGCTTTTTCGAGCCGGTGAAGGCTCAGATCACCAAGTTCGGCGCTGTCTTGATTGACAAGATCCAGGACTACAAAAGCGAATGGATCCGCATCGTCAAGAACTACTTTCTACGTGAAGGGAGCGAGTTCGTTGTGTTCGGTGACGAAAAGCAGAACGTCTATCAACGAGCCCTCGGCGAAGACAAGCGTCCCAACACCACGATCCCTGGAGCGTGGAATGAACTGAACGATTCGTTCAGGTCCGCCAGTCCGGTGATCCATCTTGCCTTCGAGTACCAAGACCGCTTCTTTCAGAACCGGTATAGTCTCGACGAAATCGAAATCCCAGAACAGGAAGGGTTGTTCGCCGAAGAGCAACGCCTACGGTACTTGTCGCTTGCACCTGATGCTCCCATCGACGAGGTATTTATCCGCGTCCGTGAGGTACTCGAAGAGTGGCATGTACACCCGAACGACGTAGGCGCACTCTCATCGAGAATCGAGCCGCTCCGGGATCTGGATCACCTGTTCCGAACTGTGTCTCACGAACGGACCAGTACCACATTCGAGAGCAGGGAGCAATGGGACGACTTGCAGAATCGGGAGGATTTCGAGCGAGTTCGCGACAAGCTGCGCAACAACAAGAAGCTGCATTTCTGGATGAACCCAGGGACGGTGAAGCTATCGACGATCTACAGCTTCAAGGGTTGGGAAATCGACTCTTTGATTTTGCTCATCGAAGAGGGCACCGACTCCGAGAACCCGTCGGACGACGAATTGGTTTACACAGCCATCACCAGATGCCGGAACAACCTGCTAGTCCTAAACATGGGGAATCCAAGGTACCACGACTTTTTCGAGCGGCACATTGGAACTCGCTGACGAATGCACGAACTGTGTTCCACTCGGCGTAGTCTCGCCGCCCAACAAACGCATGCAGCGGAGGCCGCGAAGCGAATTTCTCATCGTAGAGCCAGTACCGTTCGCCGCCCCGCTGATGCGAGACGTTCGGTGGAAAGAGGACATAATGGCGGAATACGGTGAATGGAATCGAAAGGGGGCGACGCTGAGCGATGTAACGGCCAAGGCTGAATACGGCGTGAGTCAGGACTTCATTGTCAAAGGCATACAGACCGGCAAACTTGAGTACCGCCAAGGTTCGGTATGGGGAAATCCGTATCTGAGGGTTTTGAGAAGTCAGCTTGAGAAATACATAGCTGAGGAATTTGGAGAGGACTACTTGCTCAGGGTAAAGAACCAAACAGAGTTACGCAGGGTCAAGAAGGAGATATCCGATCTCAAGAAGAGACTCGAGGGGCTTCAAGAGCGAAAGAATGAGCTTGAGGCATTATTGGGCAAATGACAAATCACCGAACAAGGCGCTGCAGCCGACACCCGGGGATCGCCGCGGCCCTAGCTAGCGAAGCGCGGGGGCGGGCGCGGGGTCGTTGGGCGGCTAGGCCATCCTGTCGCGAGGAACTAACCGCTGAACTCACTGGATGCTTTCTGTGGGAACGACGTTATGGACACCGACCTTGACCAGATGACACGTGAAGAACTTATTACCGAAGTAAAGAAGCTGCGGCAAGGCATCCGTAAGCACCGCGACAGCAGCTGCCATGAACTCTGTTGGCACCATCCTTCACTTTGGGGTCTTCTGCCAGAAAGGACAGATCCGTTGCCTGTCGTGCCTGAATGGCCAGAGTTCATACGAGGCTGCGTGAAGTATCGGCAGTCGCTCGATGAGCAAGCGCCCAACGCTCCGCGGACCAACGAGCCGTATGAGAAGTGACTGTGGCGCCCAGTCATTTGGCTCATCGTGTGACGCGCGTAGAGCCGCCCAACCACGCGATGCAGCGGACGCTTCACAGCGGGCTTGCGCCTGCTGTTTAGCGGCCGCTGATCTGGGCGTTATTGTGCCAAGCGAAGCTTGGCGTATCTTGCGGGGTGCAAGTCCCCGTCGGGTAAGGGCCAACCACCCACCCGTATCGAGTGTTGCGCCTGCGGCGGAGCGCCCGAATGGTAAGGAGACTGTGAGGAGCGTGAACAAGCAGGTGAAGCGTACACAGAGGAGCCTGTAGGCCATAGGGTAGGCCGTACTCCCTGAAGTGCTGGTCAGCCCTTAAAACGAGATTGTTGCAGCCGACGAGTGTGTTAACGAGCACGAAGTCCATGGGAAGCGACCGATCTGGTGAGGTCGTGGAAGACTGCCGGGGCCTCAGGTCGTGGCATGCAGGTACAGATGCGTCAGGAACTTGGGAGGTCCCAGGGGCTCCTGGCAGTGGAAAGGCCCGGTGGCAAAGGCATGCGGCTATTGAGGCACGCAAGCGAGAGCGGACACGGAACTAACTGCCGCTGGAAGAGGAGCGGATCGGATTCCGACGAGCAGGACGCTTGGAACGCGCGGTAGCCCTTCTCTGCTGCGCGGCAACACGCGCCGCGCCGGTGTACAAACGGCACGTCACTCGGTTATCGTTTACCAGAATGACGGCTGTCAAGCGCTTGAGCGCCGGCGGCCGGCCGTCGATAAACGCGACATCGCCAATACCAGTCAACCCCATCCCATGTTGACCCATCATTACGCCCACTGGCCGCCGGCCCGGCCAAGGTCGCTGTCGTTGCCGAGGACGAGCGTCTACGCCAACCTCGAGGACTCGGCCCGGCGCGATCCCGGGCATTGCGCGCTCGACTACTACGGCAGCCGTATCGCCTACGCCGAGTTGCGGGGCCAGGTGGATGCCCTGGCCGGGTTCCTCCAGGGGCGCCTGGGTATCGAGCGCGGCGATCGCGTCCTGCTCTACACGCAAAACAGTCCTCAATACGTGATTGGCTATTACGCCATCCTGCGCGCCGATGCCGTGGTCGTGCCGGTCAATCCCATGAACCGCACCGAGGAGATCCGCCATTACCTGGAGGATGCCGGGGCGCGGGTCATGATCGCGACCCAAGAGCTTTGGGGAGAGATGGCGCCGCTTCTGGGAACGAGTGGGCTTGCGCACGTCGTCCTGGGGGCGTATTCGGATTATCTCTCGGCGGATCACCTTGCGGCGGACCATGGCTCGGCGGACCGTGGCCCGGGCCCGAGCGGGTTGCCGGTGCCGGAATTCGTGCGGGCACCCCGGCAAGCGATCTCCGCACCGGGGGTGATCGCGTTTGCGGAGGCGGTCGCCGCCGGGCTCGTGCCGCGGAAGCACCTCGCCCGAGACCACGACCTCGCCGTCATGCCCTATACCTCCGGCACCACCGGCAAGGCCAAGGGCTGCATGCACACCCACCTGTCCGTGCAGGCCACGGCGAGCGCGATCGGAGCGTGGCGCGGGGATGCGCGCCAAAGCGTCATGCTCGCCGTCTTGCCCCTGTTCCACGTAACCGGCATGCAGTCGGGCATGAACACCCCCTTGCAACTCGGCAGCACCATCGTGCTCATGACGCGCTGGGACCGCGATTGCGCCGCGCGCCAGGTCGAGTGCACGCGCGTCACGACGCTCACCGCGATCACGACCATGATGGTGGATTTCCTCGCCAACCCCGCCCTCGACCGTTACGACCTCTCCTCACTCTCGTGGGTGGGCGGCGGCGGCGCGGCCATGCCCGAGGCGGTGGCGCGTCTACTGGAGGCCAGGATCGGTCTGCCCTATATCGAAGGCTATGGGCTCTCGGAGACCATGGCGCCCACCCATTTCAACCCGACCCAAAGGCCCAAGAGACAGTGCGCCGGGATCCCGATGTTCGATGTCGATGCGCGCGTCCTGGACCCCGAGACCTTCGGCGAGCGCGGCCCGATGGAGATCGGCGAGATCGTGCTCCACGGCCCGCAGCTCTTCCAGGGTTACTGGAAGAACCCCGCCGCCACGGAAGAGGCCTTCCTCCAACATGACGGCAAGCGCTTCTTCCGCACCGGCGATCTCGGCTATTACGATGAGGACGGGTATTTTTTCATCACCGATCGCTTGAAGCGCATGATCAACGCCGCGGGTTTCAAGGTCTGGCCCGCGGAGGTCGAGGCACTGCTGTACGCGCATCCCGATATCCAGGAGGCGTGCGTGATCGCCTCACGCGACCCGTATCGCGGCGAGACGGTCAAGGCCGTGATCGTCCCGAAGCCCGAGGCGTCCGGGCATCTGCGAGGCGAGGACATCACCACCTGGGCGCGCGGGCGCATGGCGGTCTACAAGGTGCCGCGGATCGTCGAGTTCGTAGCGGAGCTACCGAAGACCGCGAGCGGCAAGATCCTGTGGCGCCAGCTCCAGGAAGACGAGAACCGCCGCACCGCGATAATTGATTGAAATTGGCGCTTGAAACTTGAAATTGAAATTGGGGCCTGCCCGTGAGGGCACCGACGGACCGATCTCCTACCCGCGCCGCCCTCCGCATAGCCTCGTCATCGCCATCAACCGCGACATGGCCTTGCGAAACCGGATTGACTCCAATATCCCTTAATTACAGAACGCGCGAGAGCGGCAGGGAAGTCATGCCCATAATTAGGACATGAAAACGTCACGTGTGGTGCCAGTGGTGCGGAAAGCGCCCCTCAAGCGAGGACAGTCGGATTTGGCATACTGGCAAACCCAGTCCTACGAGGACCGGTTAGCCGCGCTGGAAGAGATCCGTCGCGAGTATCATCGGTGGAAGTACGGTGCTGAGCCAAGATTTCAAAGAGTTTATAGGATCGTTAAACTGAAGAGGAACAAGAAAGCGGCAGGGCGGTAAGACCTGGCTGATCTGGAAAACCTGACGAACTGACGGAGCCGGCCTTCCATGACCATCGCCATCGTGGACCTTGCAACGATTGAACAAGGTCAGATGAAGAGACGGGCTGATCCCCCTGTGGAGGCGCCCACAAGGGGCGCCCCTACCCCACGACGAATCTATTAATTAAGAACGAAGACGGGCCGATCCGGGCCCCACCCTTCACAACCACACCCGCACGAGCGCGCCACCCAGCGCCCCGCGCCCGATATCCAGCCGGCCTCCGTAGACCCCCTCGACGATCTCGCGCACCACGGCCAGCCCGATGCCGTGCCCGCCGATCTTCGGATCGGCACGCACCCCACGCCTGCCGATCGCCGGCTTTACATCCTCCGGGACCCCGGGACCGTCGTCCTCGACCTCGATTACCAAGCCCGTGCCGGCGCCCTCCGGCCGGGTGCGCAGCACCACCTCCCGCCGCGCCCACTTGCAGGCGTTGTCGAGCAGGTTGCCCAGGACCTCGACGAGGTCCCCCTCGTCGCCGTGAAACCGAAGCCCTTGTGTCACTTGCAGATCGAACTGCACGCCTTTGTCCGCGTGGACCTTGGCCAGCGTTCTCTCGAGCTTACGCACCGCCGGTTCGACCTCGATGGGTCGAGCGAGCACCGTGCGGCCCGAGGCCGCGGCGCGCTGCAGTTGGTATTCGACGGTTCTGTTCAGGCCCTCCACCTGTTCACGCAACAGCGCTTGCAGCGGCGCGGGCGTGGCCGTATCGTCGATGGCGCTGCGGATCACCGCAAGCGGCGTCTTGAAGCTGTGGGCGAGGTCCGCCAGGGCGTGACGATATCGTTCGAGGTGGGCGCCGCGATTGCGCAACAGCGCGTTGAGGCGCTCGGTCAGGAGGCAGAGCTCACTCGGGTAGCTGGAGCGCAACTCGGACTGCCGGCCGGCCTCGATCGCCGCCACCTCGAGGGCAACCCGCCGCAAGGGTGCGAGCCCCCAGCGCCAGATCAGCCCCTGCACGGCCAAGAGCACGACCGCGGCCCCGACAAGCCATCCCCACAGGCCTTGTCTGAACCCGCGCACCAGGGCGTCGAAGGCGTCGCTCTGCTCCGCCACATAGAAGGTGTAGCCGTAGCTCTTCTTCGGACTCGCTTCCCACTCGACGGCCAGCCCCAGGGCAAAGTAGCGCGCGCCGCCTGGGCCCGTGAGGTCCTGGAACGCCGCGACCCCGGTGCGGTAGACGGGGTCGAAGGTCAGACCGAGGCCCAGCATCGACGGCGAGCGCCACACCAGCGCGCCGCTCGCGGCGTTGATCTGGGCATAGAGGCCCGAGCCCGGTGTCCCGAAACGGGCCTCGGGGAGTCGCTTCGGGACCACGAGGCGCTCGGCCGGATCGAGATCGGCCGCGGCGAGCAGGGCGTAGACCTGGACCTGGAGCGCCGCGCGTACCTGGGCCAGGGCGCTGTCGCGGAAGGCGCGGTCCAAGGTCAGTCCGGTGAGCCCGAGAAAAGCGGTGAGCACCACGCTCGCGGCGATCAGGAGCCGCGCGTTGAGCGATAGCCCCGCGCGAACCGTCAAACCGATGGGCGTCAAACCGATGGGCCGGACGACTTGAGGAGGCGGAACCGGTAGCCGCGGCCCCGCAGGGTCTCGATGGGGTTGAGCACGCGCTCGGGATCGAGCTTGCGCCTGAGGCGCGCCAGCATGACCTCCAGCACGTTGCTGTCGTGGTCTTGGTCCTCGTGGTAGAGGTGTTCGGCGAGCTCGGACTTTGAGATGACCTCACCCGCGTGCAACATCAGATATTCGAGGATCCGGTATTCGAAGGCCGTCAGCTCGACCGCGGCACCCTCCACGCGGACGCACTCGGCCCGGGTGTCGAGGGCGAGCGATCCGAAGGTGAGCACCGGGTTCGCGAATCCCGCCGCGCGCCGCACGAGCGCCCTGAGGCGCGCCAGCAATTCCTCTATCTCGAAGGGCTTGACGAGATAATCATCCGCGCCCGCGCCGAGACCCTCGACCTTGTCCTGCCAGCGCCCGCGCGCGGTCAGGATCAAGACGGGGAAGCTCAGCCCGGCTGCCCGCCACCGCCGGATCACCTCGATTCCCGGCAGCTTGGGCAGGCCCAGGTCCACGATGGCCAGATCCACGGGGTAATCGCGGCCGATGAACGCCCCTTCCTCCCCGTCCGCCGCGAGGTCCACCACATAGCCTTCGACGCGCAAGCGCTCCGCGAGCTGCTCGCGCAACGGCGCCTCGTCCTCTACGACCAGGGCGCGCATGCTGCCCGCGTGGCACGCCCCTCAGGGCCGGACCGCGCCGGTGCGCGGGTCCACCTCCAAGACGCGGACGCGCCCGTCGCGGGAGAGGATCTTGACGCGCTGGGAACCGCTCTTGGGTTTCACCCCGAGCACCCGGCCCCCCGTGGCCCGGCGCGCGATGGATGCGGCCCGGTCGCGGTCGGAGGGCGCTCCCTGTATGCCGCCCGGCGGATCGTTCTGGCGGCGGCCCTGGGGCTGGGCGCACAACGGCACGACCAGGAGGCAGGTCAGTGTCAGGCGGGCAAGAAATTGGATCAGACGCAGGTTCACCGCCCTTCTTGGGACCGCGATCGCGCTCGGTTTATCCCAGCGCTCACGAACCGCCACCGCTCTCAGCGTTGGTGAACACATCATCGCGAGCGAAGGGATCCGGAGCGCAGTCGGTTTTTTCACAAACTCTCAGGCTTGGGGCTCGGGTCCGGTGAACACGCGGTCGTGCTGCAGCGCCGGGATCATGCGCCGCACCTCATCGACCTTCCCGGGATCGACGTCGGCAACGATGAAGCCAGGCGCGTCTCCGCCGTCGGCCAGGATCCGTCCCCAGGGGTCCACGATCAAGGAATGGCCATAGGTGGCCCGCCCGCTCCTGCGCACGCCGCACTGGCCGGGTGCGAACACATAGCTGCCGTTCTCGACGGCGCGGGCGCGCACCAGGAGGTGCCAGTGCGCCGGGCCGGTGGTGCGCGTGAAGGCCGCGGGGATTGCCAGATAGCGCGCGCCGGCCTGCGCCAAGGCCCGGTAGAGATACGGGAAGCGCAGGTCATAGCAGACCGAGAGCCCGAGCATGCCCCACGGCGTCCTTGCGGTGACCGCCCTGTCGCCGGCCTCCACGGTGGCCGTCTCATGGTAGCTCTCACCGGCCTTGAGGTTGACATCGAAGAGGTGGATCTTGTCGTACACGGCCGTGATGTGCCCGTCGGAATCGATCAGGTAAGAACGGTTGTTGAGCTTGCCGCTCTCGACCTTGATGGACAGCGATCCGAGAAGGATCCAGGCGCGCAGCTCGCGCGCGAGGGTGCGAAATCGAGGGATCGCCGGGTGGGTCTCCTCGGGCCGGGCGTCCGCGAGGAGCATGGCGTCGTTGACCTGAATGAGGGAAAAGTTCTCCGGCAGGCAGATGAGCTCGGCCCCGGTGGCGCGCGCGGCGCGGACCAAGGCTTCGGTATCGGCGAGGTTGTGTGTCAGATCGTCGTCCGCGCAGTTCTGGATGCAGGCGACTTTGAATGCGGGGCTCATGGAAGGCGGTTCTCGATCGGGGCGTGTGCCCGCGGCAGCATGCACAACCCGCCCAGGCGCTCCCGGGCTTCAGAGCAGGCGCTCGCTACCACGATACCGTCCCGATCGGCATAGAGGTGATCCACGGCCGTAAAGGTGACGCCGGAGAAGGTCACCGGGATGTCGCGGTCGCCAGTCCCCTTCTTGACGCTCTTGCGGGGATGGGTGCCCAAGGCCTTGACCCCGATGGCGACACAAGCGATCGCCTCGGAGTCACGGATACAGCCATACACGAGGAGCCCGGCCCAGCCCTTCCGGTGTGCACCAGGCCGGCCAGGACATCCCCTACCAGCGCACAGCAGAGCGATCCGCCGCCATCGACGACCAGGACCCGCCCCCCGCCGGGTTTCTCGAGGGCCACCCGCACCTGGCTGTTGTCCTCGTGTACCTTGACGGTGGCGATCGGTCCCGAAAAGCATGGGAGCCCGCCATAATCGCGGAACCCGGGTGCGACGACCCGGACCCCGGCGTCGTGGCGGTCGCAGAGATCGGCCGTGGTGAAGCTCACACACCGCCCTCCGGCAACGTCCATGGATTTGGATCTCCGGCCCAGCCGTCACGATGCGGACGAGATCGGCTGGCCGCGGGTCCCGGTATCAAATCGGTGGGCCTTGGGGATCGCCCGGCGCGGAGCGGCGCGGTCGCGCGGTGGTGGGGGTGCGTTGCTCATGGCGTGATTCGTCCCGCTCGGATTGTCCCGTTCGGACCATCCCGTTCGGACCCAGGAGGGTTGCGGTGGTGCCGAAGTATGGTCGAGGGACGCGAAGGGGTCAATGCAGGGCGGGCGCGGTTTGCGTCCGCCGGAACCGCATGGAAGCCAAGCGGTGCGGAACCCGTCGCAAGAGGCGTGCGCCTCACACATCCCGCGACGATTGATCACGTAATCGCTCCTCCCATGGAGAGCCGGATCTCCAAGGGATGGAAGCGTCCTCGTGGTCACGTCGAAGCCGAGATCGGCATGATGGACGCGGTGCAGCCGCCACAGGAGCGGCACGGCGTGAAACATCGTAAATAGATGGCCAGATCGAGCGCCGACACGGACAGCAGGAACGCGAGCGGCTCGGCGCACTCGAAATAGCGTAATTGACCCCAGCCCCCGCACAGCGTTCATTATCCCATGGGGGTCGGGATCTGGCGAGAGTATCGGCTCCGCACATCAGCGCGGATCGCCAATCTTTGCGTCTATTGTGGAACTGACGGCAAGGAGCTGGGGAAACCACTACCGATGGTATACACTTCTCCCAAAGGGCCTCCAATACCCGATGGTACGAGCACTACGGAACGCCCCCTTTCTGCCCAGCTATCTTTCCCAACCGACAATCTCCACCGCACGCGACCGAGAGGTAAGCGATGGCCCGCAAGCGCACCACACCCAAGCGCACCACACCAAAGTCAAGCAAGACACAGCAACGCCCCGCCGATTCCAGCATCTATCGCCCCGGCGGTCCCCTGCTCACTCGGGCCGTCAGTGGCCCGATCGCGACGTGGGCCGTGGGTGGCCCTATCACTTCGCGAGCGGGGGGCGGGCCCGTGAAGCCGAGGGCCGCGGCGGAGGCCCTCACGATCGTCTACGTGCACGGCATCGGCAACAAGCCGGCGCCCGCGATTCTCAAGCGCCAGTGCGACCAGGCGCTGTTCGGCATCGACATGGGTGACCGGACGCGCGTTGCCTACTGGGCTGACATCCGCTACCCGCAGCCCCTCGCCAGCGGCGAATCAGAGGGGCCATCGACCAGGGTTTTCGAGACGCGCGAGCTGAGCGCGACGTTGGACGAGCGTGTCGCTTCAGGGCTGCCCTACGGCGAGGTGGGCGCGCGCTATGCCGTCGGGGTGGCGCGCAAGCTCCTGGGGCCCGCAGGCGGGAATGGCCCGCGGGCGCGAGGCGTTCAGGCGCGCAACGTTCAGGCGAAGATCCTGCCGGACCTCATCCGCCGACCAGTGACCGAATGGCTCACGAAGACCTTCATCGAGGACACGGCGGCGTACTTCTTCGATCGCGAGCAGCGCGCAGAAATGCAACAGCGCTTGAGCCAGATCCTGCTCGCGGGGACCGGGTCCTACATCGTGGTGGCGCACAGCCAGGGGTCGATTATCGCCTACGATGTGCTCCGCAACCTTGAGAAAAAGGCGGCCTTTGTCGTGCCGTTGCTCGTCACCATCGGCTCCCCGCTCGGTCTGGAGGAGGTCCAGGACCACGCCGCAAAGCCGCTGTCAGTGCCCGGGATGGTCGAGGCGTGGTGGAACTTCGCAGACCGGATCGATCCGGTCGCCCTAGACAAGGACCTCGCTGACGAGTTCACTCCGAAAGGCACCATCCAGGATCGGAAGGTGGTCAACGAGGACACCCTCCGCCTGGTCCGCTTCAACCCCCACTCGGGCACCGGTTACCTGTCGACGGACGAGGTCCGGGAGAAAGTCAAGGAGCACCTTCCTCCCACCTACGTCTCACCCCTCGCCCCCTTCGTCATCGCCAGGGATTTGGCCGCCGAGATGGCCGACCCCACAGTGCGGCTCCCGGTCCTGATCGAGCTTCGGGGTGACGACACCACGGCGACGATGGAAGGCGTGGGCGACCGGCTCGAGCGGGAGCTGCGAGAGATAGAACGAACCTTCAAGGCGCAGCTGCCCGAGAGCGAGCGCTCCCACGACTACTTCCAGATCGACCGGCTCCGCCGGTACGTCGCGGCGACCCTGGCTGCGGAAGAGGTCGACTACTTGGCGGCCCGCCACCAGAACCTCGAGATCCGTTCGCTGTGGAAGAACTCTGCGAAGCGGGCCCTGCTCGACCGCTCGATCGACACCGTACAGGTTCGGACCGCCCAGCTCGGCTACGGGGCCCTGGGACAGGGCATCGCCTGGGCGATCCTCGACACCGGCATCGCGGCCGACCATCCCCACTTCAAAGCTCACCAGAACGTCGCCGCGCGGTGGGACTGCACCCGGCCGGGCAAGCCCGTGCCCCACACGGGCCCGGACAACAAGGACGGGCATGGCACCCATGTAGCCGGCATCATCGCGGGGGAGCAGGAGGACGACAAGGCACCGCAGTACAGCGGCATGGCGCCGCGGGCGAAGCTTCACATCTACCGGGTGCTCGACGACGACGGAGCGGGTCGGGACTCCTGGATCATCAAGGCCATCGACCACATCGCCTCGGTCAACGAGGCGGCCTCAGACCTCGTGATCCATGGCGTCAACCTGAGCCTCGGGGGACCCTTCGACGAAGCGGTCTTCGCGTGCGGCTTCTCGCCGATCTGTCGCGAGCTACGGCGTCTATGGCGTCAGGGTGTAGCGGTCTGCATCGCGGCGGGTAACGAGGGGCGGCTGATCATCGACACCGCCGAGGGCGAACAGAAGCTCAACCTCGATCTGTCTATCGGCGATCCCGCCAACCTCGAGGAGGCAATCGCGGTCGGCTCCGTTCATCGGGACTCACCGCACATGTACGGGATCTCGTTCTTCTCCTCGCGCGGACCGACGGCCGACGGCCGCCCCAAGCCCGACGTGGTCGCCCCCGGGGAGAAGATCGTCTCCTGCCGCGCCCAGGCCGCCCTCGGCGACTCGACCACCCACTACATCGCCATGAGCGGCACCAGCATGGCCTGCCCACACGTCTCCGGGATCATCGCCGCCTTCCTCTCCGTGCGGCGGGAATTTATAGGGCACCCCGATCGCGTGAAGGAAATCCTCATGCGAAACACCACCGATCTCGGCCGCGACCGCTACCATCAGGGAGCCGGCATGCCGAACCTGGTCAAGATGCTCGTGGCCACCTGAGGGTCACGGGCGAGCCTTCGATTCCTCGTCTGGCGGTGGGCTGTACCGCCCATCAGCGCAAGAGACTCGAAAGCCAAGCACAGGGATTGGCCCTGCTGGCGCGCCGAGGACATCGCACCTATGCCGCCACATCACCCGCCCCGCCATTACCAACGAGCGCTTTGCGATCGACTCCAAATAGCCTGATCCGAATCCGATATCCCGGCCGTCCGGTTCATGTCCCTGAGCCGACCATCTCGCATTTGACAGCTCACGAGCCCAGCCGTACTATGCCTCTTGATGAAAAAGGGCGGTCGCCTGGTTACTGTCTGATACGCAGGGGGTGTAGCAATGGCCGTTACCGATCATGTCGATCTGCCGACGTTCATCGAGGGGGTGAAGAAACGCAATCCGGGACAAGCTGAATTTGTTCAGGCGGTACAGGAAGTCGCCGAGGATATTTTCGACTTCATCGCCGACAAGGAACCATATCACCATTACCAGATCCTTCGGCGCATCGCCGAGCCGGACCGGGTGATCTCCTTCCGCGTCTGCTGGGAGGACGATAGCAGCAATATCCGTGTCCAGCGCGGATGGCGCGTTCAGAACAACAATGCGATCGGGCCCTATAAGGGCGGCATCCGTTTCCATCCTTCGGTGACGGAGAGCGTTCTCAAGTTCCTCGCCTTCGAGCAGACCTTCAAGAATGCTTTGACCGGCCTGCCAATGGGGGGCGGCAAGGGCGGGGCGAATTTCAATCCCAAGGGCAAGAGCGACCATGAAGTGATGCGCTTCTGCCAAAGCTTCATGACCGAGCTCTATCGCCATGTCGGCGCGGACGTCGACGTGCCGGCGGGCGATATCGGCGTCGGCGCGCGCGAGATCGGCTATATGTTCGGCCAGTACAAGCGGATCACCAACCAGTTCACCGGCGTGCTCACCGGCAAGGGCATCGAATATGGCGGCTCTCTGATCCGGCCCGAGGCGACCGGCTATGGTGCGGTCTATTTCCTCCACAATATGCTCAAGACCAAGGGCCAGGACCTGACCGGCAAGAACGCCGTCATCTCCGGCTCGGGCAATGTCGCGACGCACGCGGCGGAGAAGGTAAACCAGCTTGGCGGCAAGGTGCTGACCCTGTCAGACAGCGCCGGCTTCATCCACGACCCCGATGGGATTGATCAGCATCGAATCAACTGGGTGAAGGAACACAAGACCAGGCGTCGCGGCCGCATTTCGGACTATGCCAAGGAGTTCAAGAGCGCGACCTTCCATGAGGGGAAGACACCCTGGGGTGTGCCCTGCGACGTGGCGTTGCCTTGCGCGACCCAGAACGAACTGCTCGGCGAGGATGCGCGCACGCTGGTCAAGAATGGCTGCATCGCGGTCTCGGAAGGGGCGAACATGCCGACCGATCTGGAAGGCGTGCACGTCTTCAAAGACGCGAAAATCCTCTACGCGTCCGGCAAGGCTGCCAACGCCGG
>JALZID010000026.1 GCA_030860485.1 Pseudomonadota bacterium
GCGGCGCCGTCAGCGACATGACCCAGGAAATACTGGCGAGCAAGCCGAGACGCATGAGCAGCGCTAAGCTCAGACCGATGACACGCGCTCGATCGCGCTGGTGCGGTGGCAGCTTATCCGCCAGGATAGCGATGAAGATAAGATTATCGATGCCGAGGATGATCTCCAGCACCACCAAGGTTAGGAGACCGACCCATATGGTCGGATCTGTTAACCACTCCATTACTTGACTCCGATATTGACCGTTTGCGCTGCCTTATTTAAATAAGCTGAGCCGGGCTGCTCAAACGGGTGCTCGAGATCGACATCGAGCAGTACCCCCGGTGCGGCGGCACCTTGAAGATCATCGCCGCCATCGAGCATCCCCCCGTCGTCGCCAAAATCAGCATGCATCTCGGCTTGCCCGCCCGGGCACCGCCCCGATCCCCGGTGCGGCTTTTCGATCGACTCCAAATAGCCTCATCCGAATCCGATATCCCTCCGTCCGATTCATCTCTCCGAGCCGACAATCCCCTTGGCCTGCACCCGCCCAAGACGCCAAAACACCCCGAAACATAGCGCCTCGGGCCGATGCAGGGCCCGAAAAGTCCCCGATTCCAGGCCGAGGACTCATATGTGTGACAGCTCACGAGCCCGGCAGTACTGTGCCTCTTGATGAAAAGGGGCGTTTAAAATCCCTATTCCCTCCGCACTCGACCGTTTGCCTCGTGTCCACCGAAAAACGGACCTCACTGGACGCCCGTCCGTAATATTCTCCGGCCAGGAGATCCGCACCGCGAGCGAAGGCGCGTTGCGCCTCGATCGCAGTGCGTACCTTCGAGACCACGATCAGGCTACCGAGTTCGTGGAGGATGCTGCTCGGGTAACGGGAGCTGCCGGCGGTCATGCGGCCCGCGTCGATCTGCACGTAGTTCGGTAGCAGCATCCAGGCATATTTGAGGGCCTGATGCACGGAGAAAGCGCCATCCGTATTGAGCAATACGGAGTAACCACGGTGCCGATAGCCCTGCAGCGCATGCCGGATGCGAGCGAGACTGTCCTCGTCCTCGTTTCCGCTCGGGGTATAAACGATGACGACACGATCCGGTTGGAGGCCGCAGCGCTCCAGCACCTGCTCGAAATCCCGGCCATGCTCCGTCGCGACGCCGGCGACGTGGCGGGCATGCACATGCAGGAACAGCGATCCCGTTTCCCCCGTTTGGCGCAGGTAATTGAGCGTGTGGACGAGTCGGCACAGGCGATCGAGATACACGACGGCTTTGCCATCCCGCGCGGCGGCGAAGACGTCGCGAACAGGGATGACCTTATCGGCGTCGAGCTCCGTATTCGCGCCGCCAGAGGCCCGGAGGGAGGCGGCATGACCGGCGACATGGGGCGTCCCGGACGACATCGCGACCCGCGGCTGGAATACGCTCTGAAACCGGATCGCGCCGAAACGACCTTCGACCGCACCGTTGCGGATGCGGATCGGGTCCTCGGGCAAATAGGGCACCTGCTCCGCGCGGATCCGGTCGTTGAAATACTCGACGAGTTGGCTTACCGGCACGGTTGTCCTCCTCCATCGATGACGAAACCGTTGAATTTCCCCCTCCCCTCGCGGGCCGGCGCGAGCGGAGGGGCCCATAGAGCGAGCACTAGAGCTTCGCGAGTGCGACCTCAGTGGACTTGACGAGGGCGAGCACCTCGGAGCCGACCTTGAGATCGAGTTCGGTCAGTGATCGCGAGGTGACGACCGAGGTCACGATCCCCGCGGGCGTCTCGACATCGACCTCCGAGAGCACCGGCCCCAGAACGATCCCCTTGACAAAACCCCGGAACTGATTACGTACATCGATAGCCTTGATGGTCATGTGACTTTACCTCTCATTGCGTTAGAAGATCCCGGTCCCGTGCGGCCGAGGAAGGGTGGAGGCGGAACAAGCATGGCCGCCTTCAGCCGACTGCGTCGTCGGTGACGACATCCGGTGATCCAAACCTCGGTGGCCCAGGCTTCCCTTCCCTGACGACCCGGGTTGACCGTATGAGTCGCGCCAAACTGTTTGGCGTACTCCAACTTGTTGTCCATCAGATCCACGGCAATAATCATCCCCGCGCCAGCCAGGGCGCAGCTCTGGATCACGTGAGCCCCACACCACCACAACCGATCACCACCGCGCTGCTGCCGGGTTCAAGCTTCGCGGTGTTAATCGCCGCGCCCACGCCGGTCATGACACCACAACCGACCAGACAAGCTTTGTCGAGGGGCACATTGTCGCCGATCTTGATTGAGGCCGTCTCATCCACGACCGCATATGGCACGGAACATGGGCCGTGAAGCCAGCCTGCACTAGGGTGGATCTATCGGCTGGGCTCCCGCAAAGCCGCGATGAGCTCATTCAAGGAGGGGTGCGACATGAACAGGCGCTTCAGGCCATAGCCAACCCTACCCAGCGCTCCGTCGCATGGGCAGGTTGCTCGATGACCTGCGCGCCGGTCGGATTGCTTCGCCGTCCACTTCGAGATCGCCAGCGAGATCAACGCGCCGCCAAAGCCAAACACGCCAGAAAACACCAGCAAGGCGTTGAGGTCGAGCCCCATGCCTTGTTCCATCGAGGATGCGATCGACTCCCAGGAGCCACAGCGAAATGCTGAGCACGAACACGACCGCAAGGTTGGTGACTAACAACAGCAATTACGCGTTTCATATCCAGGCTCCCGTACGACGTAATGCGCACACAGTAACCGACACCGCTTGGATCTCTTGAGGCTGATCCGGCATCTTGTCTTCCACGCCCAGTGCTGCACTACCAAATGCAGGCGTTTCAACCGCACCGGGCACCGCCACATTGCGACTCACTGCCGTAGGCACCGATCTGGCGGCAACACTCACGCCATAGGCCGAGTGATCCGTGAATATCAGACCTGCGCTCACGTTTCTTCTCCGGGTAGCAAGTAAACTTTGAAGTTCCGACACGGAGCACGGCTCCAATCGTCGAGCTTTGTAGCGATAGGCAGTATCGTCCTCGAAGGGGCCAAGAGGTATCCGGTGAAAGTTGGACCTGAGAACAGGCCTAAAGCGGGAGCGCAATCCCACCCTTGCGGTAGGGCAATACCTACCACTTTAGAGAGAGCACGAACGCTTTGTTGCGGAAGCTTGAGCGGCGCCTAGAGCTCGATCAACCCACGTCGTGCGGCCACAGCTAAGGCCTCCGTCCGGCTAGTGGCATCGAGTTTATCCAGGATGTTCTTGACGTGCGTCTTGACGGTACCCTCGCTGATATCCGAGGCCCGGGCGATGAGCTTATTGCTCAGTCCTCGGGCCACTAACGTCAGGATTTCAAGCTCCCTCGGGGTGAGCTCTTGCTCGATCAGGCGGCTGGCTAATTTGGCGGCGACTTCGGGCGAGACGACGGTCTTGCCTGCATATACGGCTCGAATGCAGTTTAACAGATCCTCGCGGTGGGTGTCCTTGAGGAGATAGGCCTTGGCGCCCGCTCGCATTCCGCGGTATACATCCTCATCGCTATCATAGGTAGTCAGTATGATAATCAGGGCCTTTTCGTCTTCTCTACGGATCGCTTCGATGGCCTCTACGCCGGACATCTCGGGCATGCGCAGATCCATCAAGGTAATATCCGGACGGAGCTCCCGCCATTGCTCGAAGGCCTCTCGCCCATCGCCGGCCTCTCCGATCACGGCCATATCACTCTGTCGGTTCAGGATCGCGACCAGACCCTCCCGCACGACAAGGTGATCGTCGGCTATCAAAATCCGAACCTTGCGCAATGCGGATCCCGGCTGGGGCACGCCCGGTGAGTCGGAGGATGAACTATTCATAGTGCATCATCGCGCGCCGATCCCAGCGCGACCCTAATCTCGGAGCCTTTGCCGGGCGAGCTCGCTATAGTCAAATCGCCACCGATTCGTCGGGCCCTTTCTCTCATACCGATCAACCCGAACCCATCGTGAGGGAGTGTGGGGTCGAATCCCTTGCCATCATCGAGGATCTGTAGCTGTGTGCTGTGCGGTTCGAATAAGATCTTGACCTCGAATCTGCGCGCGTTGGCATGTTTGATCGTATTGGTCAGGGACTCCTGTACGATGCGGATGATCTCATCTTCGCACTCCTCCGCAAGCGGTCTCGGTTGGCCTGCCACGCTGACCTTGGGCTCTATGCGAGTATCGCGAGCTATTTTCCGGACCATGGCATCTAGCGCTGCGGGCAAAGCCTGCGCTTCGAGAACCTTGGGGCGCACCGCCCGCACCGAGCGGCGCGCTTCGGCGAGGGCGCTTCGCGCAAGCTCGCTGGCCCGGGAGATATGCGTTTTCACGGGTGCTGCGTCGCCGCTGACCAAGGCATCCTCGGCGGCCTGCAATTGCAAGATCACACCGGTGAAACCTTGCGCCAGGGTATCATGGATGTCGCGCGCGATCCGGTTGCGTTCGGCGAGCACGGCCGACTCGCGTGCTTGTTCGTTCAGCCGGGCCATCTGGATGGCAAGCGTGGCCTGTTGAGCGAGTGCTTCGGCGAAGCCTAACGTGCTATCCGGGTCCGCCAGCCGCTTCTCGTCGCTGCGAACCGTCATCCAGGCGATCGCCCGCTCGCCGACCACCATGGACACGCTTAACAGGTTTTTTGCGCCGATAGTTCGGAGATACTCCGACATGACCGGCGGGATTGCAGGGTCGCCCTCGCTGTAGAAATGGGCTCTGCTCTCTTCGTCGTGGGCTAATGACATCGGGCTGTCCTCGAAGGAGATAGACTTATGCGCGGCGGGATGCGCAGACTCAGCGGCGGTAAGCATCCGGCCATCGACACATTCGAGATGCAGGCGCAGGACACGCGCATCGTAGTCCGGAAACCACAAGGCACCGCCCGTTCCCTCCAGATCCTCGACCATTGCCTTCAGGGCATGCCCCCAAAAGGTTTCTAGATCCGGTTCTGCAGAGAGAAACAGCAGAGACTTGGCCAGCGCCTCGGTTTGGCCGCGCGCCAGTCGTTCTGCGCGCTTGCGCTGAGCGATTTCTGAGCTGAGCGCGAGATTCAGTTCCGCTAATTCTGTCGTCCGCCTGCGGAGCGCCATTTCCGCCCCCCGGTGCTCGCTGGTGACCGCGGCAAGCGTCATTCCCGTCACTGACAGCACGCCTAAGAAACTCAGCAGCTCCAGGAGACTTTCAAGGTCGCCCTTTGCCGCCACCGACCCAAAACCGTTTTCCCAATCCCAGATCGTGATCGCCGTCGCGGCAAAAACGGTCAGCGCGCTCCCGCGCGGCCCGAGCCGCAGCGCCGCCCAAGCGACGAATGGAAAGAACAGGTATTCGGGCGGGTAGATGAGCGGGGGCAGCACCCAACCACCGAAAATAGGTATGCTCAAAATGATCAGCAACGTGAGCAGACCGGCGGCCTCCATGACCTGAGCTAAAGTCCAGTCGTCGCGCCACTTACGGCTCCAGGTCAGGAGCAGCGGCGTGACCAACAGCATCCCCATGGCATCACCCAGCCACCACGTCCACCAGGTCGGGACGGCCGTGGCGCGGTCCACTACCTGGCCCCACCCTAGACTAGCCACTCCAAACGTAGCTCCGAGAATGGCGGCACAAACGGAGGCCATGGCCACGAATCCTAATACATCCCAGAGACGGTCCAGCGCGCGATGAAACGCCCCGACCCGATGTAACAGATAGGCAGCCAGCATCGCCTCCAGGGTGTTTCCCACGCCGATACCCAGTGCGGTCGTGACAGGAAAGCCCGAAAAAGCCGTTATCGCAAACGCACCGATCAAGATCCCCGGCCAAAACCGGTAACCGAAAACCAGGATCACCGCGAGGGCGATACCGGCAGGAGGCCAAACGGGAGTGACACTGTTCTGAACACCCGGAACCAGCCACAAGCCAAATTTCGCCGCAGCAACATATACCAAAGTGAAGGCCGTAACGCCAGCTAAATACTTCAGTGTCACCTTATACATTGGCTTAGGAACCTGAATTCGCTTCACCCCAAATATGGGCCTCGCATCTCTGACAGTCAATGTGCCGTGGCTCATGGTTCTGGTTCTCTGTGGGACCGAGGCCCGAACTGGGGGCGGGGGAGGTATTATACGCTGCCGTTCCAGGACGCCGCGTTTAGCCGAGTACGTGCAGAGCTTGTCCCAGCACGCCCAAAAGACAGAACGACGCGCGTCTCCGGCACCGGGCGGCACGCTCATCGGTCTCGTGATGACGCGTTACGCGCAGGGCCTGTAGTGACGGATGGGCCGGAGGCCCGCGCGATTGTCGGAAGATGTGGCTCATCATCGGCGCCATGGCGCTTGTCACCCCCATCGGGCTCATCACGTTTCGGCGCTTTCTTGAGACAAGCCAGGCTCGATCCGTTTAGATCCTGCCGGGCTTGACATCCCGCGGGAGGCCCAGGCGGAGGGCCCTGAGTGTGGATGGTTCGATGCGCAGGTGAGGGCTCTAGATCAAGATGCCTTCCGGCGTCGTGGGTCGTCGTTCCTTGGGCTGCAATTCCTCGAGCCTCTTTTTGAGCGCCTCCAGCTCGTCCCGAAGCCTCGGCAGGATGTCCTCGCGTAAGGAGTCCTCGGCGTCATCTTGAGCCCTCGCGATCTCATCGAGGAGCCGCCTCCACTCCTCCGCCAGGCGCTGCGCTTCCTCGGAGCGCGGCAGATCCTCCAAGCCGCGCTGCAGGGCCTCCGCCTGCGCGGCCAGTCCCTTCAGCACCTCGGCCAGTTCGCGCAACGGATCATCCCCGGCCACGCCCGATGTCGGCGCGGCCCGCACGATGGCCTCGGGCACGCCTCGCGCCCGAGCGCAACGTTCGTCGTCGGCCATCCGGAGATACGCCTCACCATCGGCGCGGCCATCGCTACCGACACAGAGCGCCAGCAAGAGGCACGCTCCGGCCCTCACGCCGACTCCCGAGCGCGCAACGCCGCCCCGTGGCCCGGCGTGCCGCCATCAAGGCGAACCCTTGCACCCTCGCTTCGATAACCGCCGCTGATCGGGTCAGCGGTGAGCAGAAGGGGGGTATCGAGATCGACCCAATCGAAGCCCCCGAGCCCGGCCGCGAGGTGGGCGCTGAAACCCATGCCGAGCCGGGTCTCCACCATCCCCCCGATCATGAGCCCGAGGCCGAAGGCGCGGGCGATGGCGGCGATATCCAGCGCCTGCACCACGCCGCTCTTCGCGAGCTTGATGTTGAGCACCTGGGCGAGCCCCTCGCGTCCGATACGGACCGCGTCCTCGGGCGTGCGGCAGGATTCATCGGCGGCCACGGGCACGCCGGCCTCGCGCGCAAGCCGGCCGAGCCCCTCCCAGTCCTCGCGGGCGACCGGTTGTTCGAGCAGCGCGGGCTCGATCCCCGCCGCGCGCAACTCGCCCAGGAGCTCGAAGACCTGCGCGACGCTGTAGGCGGCGTTGGCATCGAGGATCAGGCGGCAATGGGGATGGCCGCGCCGGATCGCGAGGACGCGCGCGAAATCCTCACCGACATCGCGGCCGATCTTGACCTTGAGGGTGCCAAACCCGTCTTCACGATAGCGTGCCGCGAGCACCCCGGCGGCCTCGGCGGGACAGATCGGGATTGTCATATCGGTGACCAGGGAATCTTCCCTGCCGCCGAAGAAATGGAACAGCGCCACCCCCAGGCTCCGGGTCAGGGCATCGAGCACGGCCGTCTCGATGCCGGCGCGTACCGATCCGAACGGCGCCCGCCGCTCCAGGAGCCCCGCCGCGATCCGCCGCCATTCCCCCGCGTTGCTACCGAGAAGCCGGCCGGCCTCCTCCTCCAGCGCCGCGCGGGCCCCGATCTCGTCTTCCACCGTGATCGGCGGCAGGATGGCGATCTCCCCCCAGCCGCTTGCGCCCCCTTCGAGCACGACCCGGAGCGCCAGGTTGCGCACCATCCCGAGGTCCGACGAGGCACAGGTGAAGGGCGCCGCGAGCGGCGCCTCCAAGGGTTGGATCTCGACTTGTCGGATCTGAAGCTCGCGGTTCATGGTCTCGTGGCCGACCCCGTTCCGGACCCCGAAGGTCCCGGACGGACCTCCGGAATATACGGAAGTGTAAACCAATCACGTCGGGGAGCTACGCCGTATTTCACACGCCGGCCATTGAAACCAACACCCCCTCGATCGCCTCGGCACTCCACAGTTTGGTCAACGAGTACTACCGCGGTGTCTCACGATAATTTCACGATTCGGGCTGATTTTGGAGCGAAGGGTATAGAAAGTTTAAACGCCCTTTTTTCTAACGAGCAAAGTACCGCCGGGCTAGTGGGTTGTCAAGCGCGCGAGTCTTCTGGCAAGCTGCGGCCAATCAAGAGCGAGCGCGGTGTGCCCCTTTCAAGGCGCATCCCGACGATCGCGCGACGGGTGTGGTAGAGTTGGTGGCACTCGAAGTGCTCGAGGGCTATGGTCTCAGGCCTGATTTCGTCGCCGGCCACAGCTAGCGGCGAATATGTCGGGCGGTCGCTGGACGTGCGCCTGAAAAAGATCGTGCTGGCCACCGCATCGGGCAGGAAGAGCGTGACGGCGGCCATCAAAGTCGGTCAAAACGCATGCGTCGGAGGCACCCAGGGCTTTGGTAGCTCCAGTGGATCGCCCCATAACAACTACAAACATTTCCTGTTGTACCTCATCGACAGATACGGCGCCTACAACGCCTTTGGATGGGACACCAGGAGGCCGATGAGCTGGACTGCCATTCGACCGGCTACATCTCCGCCTACCTGGACTGGATGCACAGAAACGATCCGTACTTCAGGCTGACGAGCAATCACAAACTGCCACACACGGCGCCTGCATTCAACGCCTACACGAACAACGACGCCTGGAGCACGGTCTTCATCTCTCCGCGATTTCTCGGGGTGCAGGAGACCGACGGCTTCGGAGGCGCTGGGAACCTGGACGAGGCCGGGCCGGACGACACCGCGGCATGGGACCATGCGCGGTCGGCGTCATGGGGTACGAATATTCCGGGCCTGAGCGGCAACCCTAAGCCGTGGGTGAACATGGAGTATGGTTTCGAAAGGCGGGCCGGCGATGACGATCGGAACCAAGCCGACCAGGTGGACCTGGACCTGCTCGAGGACGTTTGGGGCGGCATGTTGGGCGGGGCGGCCGGGATGTTTTACGGTAACAACCGGATCAAGCCAGGGAGCCAGTCGAGCATCGACACCAGACGACTGGACGATCCGGGCTTCAAGCATTATCACAAGAATATGTACCGGTTCTTCCACGACGCCGACGCAGACGTGCGCTATTGGGAATGGAACGCCTTCAAGAAGGTGGCCGTGGGCGCGACGGCCTACACGTTGTCGTGCAAGCAGAATGATAGCTGCGTGCTGAATTTCCTCGAAACCGATGACCAGGACATCGACATGAGCGCCAAAGGTCCGGACGATCCGGCTTTTGCGTTTGGCAGCACGGTGCGCCTGCGTTGGTATGATGTCCGGAGGGGATGCTGGAAAGACACCGGGACGACCTCCGTTATCGCGGGACCGGCCAACCATGTTCACCCGCCCGAGCGACCCCACCGATAGAAGCGACCGCTGGGTGCCGTCATGCGGAAAGGTACCCAGTATGAAACCCTGTCCGCTGCGTGCTCAGACGTGCCCAAGCGCCGGTAACGAGACTGCCCTCGCCGCCGGTCGCCGATCCCGAGCGGATCGGTTTCCGGGAGCGGATCCGGGATAGGATCCCGCCATGTCCAGCACTCCTCCCCCGGCAGCGACCGACCCAGCCCTGCGCAGCGTCCATACCTCGAACCTGCCCGCGCTCTTCGGGCAGTTGCAGGTGAGCCTGGTGGTCTCGACCTACCAGGCCGGTAAGGTCATCCTCATCCGCAACGACGAGGGTGTCCTCAACACCCACTTCCGCACCTTCGGCAAGCCCATGGGGATCGCGGGCGATCGGGCGCGCCTGACCATCGGCGGGACCAACACGGTGTGGTACTTCCGTAACCTCCCGGCCGTGGCAGAGAAGCTGGAGCCGCCCGGTAAATACGACGCGTGCTATCTGCCGAGGCGCGTCCATGTCACCGGCGACATCGACATCCACGAGCTCTGCTGGGATACCAAAGATGAGCTCTGGGTGGTCAACACGCGCTTCGGCTGTCTCTGCACCCTGGATGGGGACCATAGCTTCTATCCCCGCTGGCGGCCGTCGTTCCTGTCCGCGCTCGCGCCAGAGGACCGCTGTCACCTGAACGGCCTCTGCCTGGTCGACGGCCGGCCCAGATACGTCACCGCCCTCGGGGAGACGGACACGCCGGGCGGATGGCGGGTCAACAAGCGCAGCGGCGGGCTCCTGATGGACATCGAGAGCAACGAGGTCCTGATCCGCGGGCTGTC
>JALZID010000027.1 GCA_030860485.1 Pseudomonadota bacterium
TAACCCTTTCGATGAAGCTCGCTGGGTGAGCTGCTTGAGGGAAAACCTCACGAGCAGTTCTTATGGGGAGGGGCTGGAAACGGGCCGAGCCGTGACTCAGGTACCGCGCCAGTCCCTTACCCGACAAGGTATTGCCGTCTAGGCTCCGAAAGTCCTTGTCCACACTTTGCAAGCACGCAATGCGCGTATCCCGTTCACCGAAGGCGCCTTCTTCAGAATGGGCCCTCGCGAGCTCGGCCAGCTTCTTCGCCTGCGTTTCATCCTTCTCCCACGCATCCTTGATCCACGGCACGGCCGCCATGTAGGCAGTGGACGGCCAGCTTCGCGTATTGACCTTCCAGCCTATCAGGCTCTGGTTCTGTTCCGCGAGACGAGGCAACATCCGCTTAACAAAGGCGATTGCGCACAGCCTTTCGTCTTCGCGCAAGTCCAACTTGCCTATCCGCCTACTTTTACGAATTTCCTCCCAGAAAAGATCTTGTCTTCTACGGTCCCGCGCCCGTATCCAACCGGAGATCTCTTGCCACGAATGCATCACAGTGCAGTGATCGCCACCCTCGATTTGTTGGCTTGCGGGTACTCGCCAATTCTTGCGCGCGTCTAGCCAGGTGGCATCGCTTCGAGCTCCAGGGTCGTTGCCCACAACCCAGGCGATCTCCCAGAAGTTCTTGATCTGGCGCTCCCAGAGTCACATGTCCCGTAGCCACAATGTTCAGCCGGCTTGATGTACGTCTCCAGGACCTTTTCCGCAGCGTCTTCGAAAGTCTTTTTGACCACATCCCCAATCTGCGTGCTGGGATCGAAGCCGACAGGAACTTCCGCTCTGAAGCGATTGGGTAGGGACCCGATAGTTGGCCGCGACTTGTCCGAAAGAGGGGTACCAAGTACCGCCGCGAGCAACGGGTCGCAGGGTTGCTTCTGGTCATCGTGAACGACCGGGAAAACAATCCGCCCGCCGGCGAGGAGAACCTGGCGCATGGCAATGCCGGAAAAGCCAGGACAGGAGGAACGACCCACCCCAAAGATCGCGCGTGCGCCGTGCCTGGGCGACGAAACCTTGGACGGGGCCGAGGGTGAAGTGGAGTATGCGGCCGCTCACGGGAATACCTCTCGCGCAGCGGGGAAGTACTTGTCGGTTGTTTTGGCATCGCGGTGACCGACGCACCCGTTAAAAAACTTGTCGATTACACCGTAGTCCGGCTTGGCGGTAACCGGTGTTCGGCCAGCGTTTATGGGCTCGCTGTCGGGTAGGAACTCGGCTCGCAAGACAGTGGCGATTCCTGCGTATCTTGGATTCGCGCGAGGGCCATAGTCGTGGACGTGGAACCACAGGGGGCTGGCGCGCCGGTCGTAATGTTCGGGCCTCACTTGCAAGTTGGAGCCTTGCCCGTAGTTGTGCGGGAGGCCGAAGACCACACGTTCGGGGTGGAAGTCCTTTGGTCGTGTGCCCTTAGCCCAAGCGTGATCCGACTCAAAGTTTTCCTCGCTATGTAACTTGCTTACCTTGCCATCCTTGCCCCAGCTCCGATACCGCTGCATCTGCCGCCCGTAGGTGTCGAGCACTGCCAAGGGATCGTTGCCGTCTAGCAGTAGGCAAACCCGTGACTCCTTGGAAAACGCGCTGAACGGCGGTTCGTCGGCCAGCGCGGCGGCAGCTGAGAGGAGACTCCTGAGTTCGCTTACGAAGCTGTCGTCGGTGGCGGGCGCCTCCCACTTGGTGTCGCCGCCAGCGAGTCCGATAAGGGTCAGGCTGCCGTAGCCCTTGCGCGCTCTGCTGCCTAGGCCACCTAAGAGAACCAGCAGCTTGAGGGAGTTGACGACCTCATGATGGATCGAACGGCGCGACCTCACCGCTAGCGTAAACTCGGCATTGCGAATTACGCACGACCTGGTAAGTTGCCCTGTCGGCGCGACCATCACACCATAACCCAAGTAGCGCGCGCCGGGCCGATTTACCACGTTATCCAACACACTGCCCTTGTCTGCAACCTTGACGTTCCCGTACCTCTTGATCCTAAGCAGCACTTGGCTTTGTCCCCCATCGGCCGAGCCGAAGAGTGCAGCCTCCTGCCTGCGGAGTTCCGCAATTGCAGCGCTGTTGGCCGGTTGAGCAGATCTGATTCCCCGCCAGGTGATCGCCCGCCACCAAAACCGCAAGGCCGCCTTAATTGGCGATACGCGCAATTCGGCCCGATCGTCCGGTTTCGCCCCTCCGAGAAACATCGGTGTCACGACGCGGAACGCCGCTTCCAGTACGTTGGTTTCTCGCATACGCTCACATCCCCGTCAACACCGGCCTATAGAACCGCAGCTTGGCCCCGCCCTTACCGAAATAGGCTTGCCAGAACGATTCCACGCGCCCGGTCTCGGGATCGGAGACGCTGCCCGGCGCCAGCTACGCGGACCTCGACGCCCACCCAGTGGGGAGCAACCCCGCCCGTTCCGTCACGGCCAGGACGCCGTCGCCCCGGAGCTTCTGGCCGGCTTTGTAGAAGGACAGCGCTTTGCGGTTTTGCAGCATGTTGAAAAAGGCGACTAGCTAGGATGCGCCGGGTAGCGAGCGAGCCTTGGCAGGCCTTGGCCAGGACGCCGAAGGTCTCGATCATCGGCGCGCCTGTCGATGCGATCGATATGCCCGAGGAGCGGCAGGGCGATGGAGATACCCCGGTGTTCACCCGGTTCCCACCGAAGATGCTGACGACCACGGGATCCGGGGGCACCCCGGCGATCCCGAGGAGGATGAGGGGCAGGACGAACAGCCAGCGCAAGAAGGGGCGTAGAGCGCGTCTTCCTGCGCCTTCGCCCGGATCTCCTCGACCGTGTAGTGCGTCGTTGCGCGGAATCGCGCCATCCCCATTTCCCCTAGTGGAGTGTCCCTTAAATAACTTGACAGATTCTCTGGCAATTGCTATGCTTACGGTCATGCCGAACACGAGGCTGTCGATCGAGTTGAAACGGCTGAACGGGACGCAGCTCGAAAAGTGGGAG
>JALZID010000028.1 GCA_030860485.1 Pseudomonadota bacterium
CCTGGAACCAAAACCCGAAGCCGTTCATCTGGACGGCCACCGTAGGGCAAATCATCGAGAAGGTCGACCGGGCGCGGGTCAAGATGGAGCAGATCAAGCCCGGATCCACCCAGCCCCGAGGGAAAAACAAGAAGGGATAATCTGTAAAGTTATTTAAGGGACATTACACTAGCGTGTCGTCAAGCGGATGGTCACGCGGCGCTGCCAAACGAGACTCAATCGACTTGAAATGGATGAACGCGCGCCGCAGCGAGCGGGACCAAAGCACCTTATGGCAGCATCGATTTTGGGAACATCTCATCCGCGATGAGGCCGACTTCAACCGGCATATCGATTACATCCATTGGAACCCGGTGAAGCATGGATACGTGGGACAGGTAAGCCGTTGGCCATATTCGAGCTTCCATCGGTATGTCAAACAGGGGTGGCTGCCAGCAAATTGGGGAAGCAACATCGAATCGCTCAACGGCGCTGACTTCGGCGAATGAGTTGGCGCGGACACGCGTCCTACGGTCCCTCCCGATCGCTTAGTGTCCGTCGCCGGGCGCCGCGTTGCAAAGGATTTGATGTCGGCGCGCCGGCCTCGTCAAGTGCCAACGCCAGGCGATAGAGGGCATTGCGGCCGTGTCCCGAGATGGCGCTCGCGGCAGCGGCGGCCTGGCTGGGGGTCAGGTAACCCAATAGGATGGTCAAGAGCCGCCGGTCGCTTTCCTCATCGTCGTCGGGGGCCTCGGCCGGGGCGACCACGATGACGAACTCCCCCTGGCCGCGCTCCGGCCGCTCGCGGAGCCAGGCTGTGAGATCAGCGAGCGTCGCGCGGTGCGTCTCCTCGTGGAGTTTGGTGATCTCGCGCGCGATGGCCGCCGGGCGCTCGGGACCGAGTAGCGACGACAGGTCCTCCAGGGTCTCCCCGACCCGGTGCGGCGCCTCGTAGAACACCAAGGTCCGTGCCTCCCGGCAGAGCGCCGCCAGGCGCTTGCGCCGTGCCTCACGCCTGGCGGGGAGAAACCCTTCGAAAGCGAAGCGCTCGACCGGCAGACCCGACACCGCGAGCGCGGCGACAACCGCACTGGGACCGGGGATCGATATCACCCGAAGACCGGCCCGGTGCACGGCTTCGATCAGGTGGAAGCCGGGGTCGCAGAGGAGTGGGGTGCCGGAATCGGAGATGAGGGCCATGGACTCGGCCGAGGCCAGGCGCTCGGCGAGCCCGCCGCACAGGCGCCGCTCGTTGTGGTCGTGGTAGGCGAGGAGCGGGGTGTGGATGCCGAAATGGGTGAGGAGCCGCCGGCTGCGCCGGGTGTCCTCGACCAGGATCAGGTCCACCGCCCCCAGCACGGCCTGAGCGCGCGGGCTCAGATCGGCGAGGTTGCCGATCGGGGTCGCGACGACGTACAAGGTCCCGCGCTCCACCGGCTTGTCGATTGACACTGCCATGGGGGCTCCCGATACTTCAGGTTGTCACGCAACCAATGTTATACAGGACGACTTCCACAAACCTGGAAGTCTCTTCTCCCTCAGGGAGAAGGTTAGGATGAGGGGAATCAAATCAAACACTTTCGTCGATTATTTTGATCCCCTCACCCCAACCCTCTCCCGGAAGGAGAGGGAGAAAAGGCAGCACCAGTCCCGGAAGGACGGGAACCTTGGAGATGTAACCCCGAAATCTCAAATAGGTTTGGGTAGCCTTCAGCGTCTACCGCACGCCAACGCCCTCACCATGCTCGGAAAACCCATCCGCAGGCGCACGCCCTCCCACACCCTGTCCGGCGTTGTGAATGGCTTGGTGTGCCTGGCCCTCGCCGCCGCGCTAGGCGCCTGCACGGGATCGTCGATCATCCCAAGGCTATCAGGACCCGGCGAGGCTGACCAGAATGCCCAGGAGCTCATGCAGCGGGGCGAGCCGGAGGCCGCTGCAGAGGAATTCCTGCGGCTGGCCGCGATCCCGGCACCGGAGAGCTACCAGTACACCCTGCGGGCGGCCGAGGCCTACATCGAAGCCGGTCGGACCGTGGAGGCCCGCCGTCTCCTAGAAGGGGCCGAGGTGCCGGAGACCGAACCCGATTGGTCCGGATGGCGCACCGTCTTGCTCGCGCGCGTGGCGCTCATGCAAAACGATGGGGCTCGTGCCTTGACGCTCTTGCAGTCGGTGCGAACGGGCTCGGTCTCGGCCGCGATCGAGCGCCAGGCGCATCATGAGCGGGCCAGGGCCTATAGTGCCCTGGGACGGGGTCTGGAGGCGGCGCGCGAGTACATCGAAGAGGCCGGTTTTCTCAGCGAGCAGGACGCCCTGGATGAGAACGCCCACGCCATCTGGGCCGCGGTCAATCAGCTCGATGCCGCGGCCCTGTCGCGGGAGCTCAGCGGGTTGAGCGGCGATCTGCGCGGTTGGGTCGATCTGGCCCTGATCGGCGGGTCGCGGTGGCTCGACAACGCCGCCTTCGATCGCGCGCTCGCAGAGTGGCAGGGGCGTTATCCCGACCATCCCGCGGGCTGGAGCGTGCTGCCCACCCTGCCGGCGCGGCCCCCCGCGACTGACCTCGGCCCACGGCGCATCGGCCTCTTGCTCCCACTCAGTGGCCAGTACGCCGCTGCTGCGCGCGCCATCCAGCACGGTTTCATCGCGGCCTGGTATGAAGACCGTGGCGGTGATCCTGAGCGCGCCGTCGTCGTCTATGATGCCAATGCCTCCAACGTCCAGGCGCTCTACGATCAGGCGGTCGACGAGGGCGCCGATTTCATCGTGGGACCCCTGGAAAAGCCCGCGATCCAGGCGTTGCTCAAGCGCGGATCGTTGCCGGTCCCGACCCTCGCCCTGAATCAGATCGACAGCGCCGTCCCGGCGGGGATCGACAGCGACAGCGCCGTAGCGGCGGGCCTCCCCGAGGCCGGCGGTGCGAGTACGGGACCGGCGCCCGCTGTCTATCAATTCGCCCTATCGCCCGAAGACGAGGCGCGCCAGATCGCGGAACGGGCCTGGCTGGAGGGGCGTGAGCGGGCGCTGGTGATCGCGCCCGAGGGCCCGTGGGGTACGCGGGTGGTCGGGGCCTTCAGGCGCCACTGGGAGGCGCTGGGCGGCCGCATCGCGGCCTACAAGACCTTCCGGAGCGCCACGCGTGATTACGCCTCGGCCGTCGACGCCCTGGTCGCGGCGAGCGGCCGGGTGGCAGCGGTGCCGGGCGGGGCGCCCGGCAGGGCGGGCATCGACTTCGTCTTCATGGTGGCGACACCGCTCGAGGGCCGCCAGATCCACCCGCAGCTCGCCCAGGAGGCCGGGGATCTACCCATCTATGCCACCTCTCATGTCTACTCGGGGTCCCGCGCCACGGAAGCCGACCAGGACCTCGACGGGGTGATGTTTCCCGACATGCCGTGGATACTGACACCGGAGCGGGTCTCCATGCGCCAGGTGATCGCTCGCCACTTTGCAGAGACGCTGCGGGAGCAATCAAGGCTCTTGGCCTTCGGCGTCGATGCCTATGAGCTCGTCTCGCGACTCGCGGGCCTCCAAATGGACCCCGTCAGGGGCTACGAAGGGGTCACTGGGACCCTGCACCTCGACGGAGCGGGACGCATCCAGAGAAACCTGGTTTGGGGCCGGTTCAGCGCGGGGGCTCCGGTGTTGTTGGAACCGTGACCCCGGATCGTGACGGGGGACGGTGCCCAAAATAAGGATGGGCAAGACACAGGAGCGAGGGCGGTGGGCGGAGGACCTCGCGGCCCGTCACCTGCGCGGGCTGGGGCTCAAGGAACTGCACCGCAACTACCTGTGCCGGGGGGGCGAGATCGATATCATCATGCAGGAGAAGGCGACCCTGGTGTTCATTGAGGTCCGCTATCGCCGTTCCGGCCTCTACGGCGGCGCGCGCGAGACCCTGGGTGCCAGGAAGAAGGCGCGCCTCTTGCGGGCCGCGAGCCATTTCCTGGTATCTCGCCGGGGACGTGTCGATGCTCCGTGCCGGTTCGACCTGGTGGCGGTGGAGGGCGAGCCGCACGCCGCGAAGATCGAGTGGATCAAGGCGGCGTTCGACGCGTAGGCGTTCGATACATAAAGGCTCAGTGAGGAACCCATGGACAGCGTCACGCGTGTAGCCGAGCTTTTCAATGACAGCATCGAGATCAAGCAGAGGGCCGCCGATGTCCTGTGCCCGGTCGTGGCCGAGGTCGCGGAGGCGCTCATCAAGTGCCTGGTCGAGGGGCACAAATTGCTCGTGTGCGGCAATGGCGGCTCGGCCGCGGACGCCCAGCACTTCGCGGCCGAGATGCTGAATCGCTTCGAGGCCGAGCGCCCGGGTCTCCCGGCGATCGCCCTAACCACGGATTCTTCGACCCTCACCTCGATCGCCAACGACTATCAGTTCAGCGACGTGTTCGCCCGACAGGTCCGCGCGCTCGGTCAGAGCGGCGACGTGCTCCTCTGCATCACCACGAGTGGGGGCTCCGCCAACATCGTGAGCGCCATAGAGGCTGCGCACGATCGGGACATGCCGGTGGTCCTGCTCAGCGGTCGCGATGGGGGCGCGGCGGCCGTGGCGCTGGCGCAGGGAGACCTCGAGATCCGCGTGCCGAGCGGCTCCACCGCCCGGACCCAGGAGGTCCACATCCTCGTGCTGCACTGCCTGTGCGATCTCATCGATCGGAGCCTCTTAGGCGAAGGCGGCGACTAGGCTATTTCACGACCTTGAGGTTCGGTCGGCGCGGCGGCGGGCTGCTGAAACCGTCCGGACCGGGATCGCTCGGGGGGGATCCCTGGCTCTCGGGCGGGAACACCAGGCCCTTGCCGTTCTCGCGGGCGTAGATCGCCTCGACCGCGGTCACCGGCAGGCTGATGTCGTAGGGTCTGCCGGCGAAACGTCCGCCGAAGCGAACCGTCTCGTTACCGATCTCGAGGCCGCGTACGGCGGCCGGAGAGATATTGAGCACGATCTTGCCGCCGTTGACGTACTGCCGCGGTACCACCACCCCCGGCTCCGAGGCCACGACCAGGAGCTGCGGGGTCAACTCGTTGTCCACGATCCACTCGTAGAGGGCCCGCAGGAGATAGGGACGTGTGGATCTCAAGGTCTGCATAGACATCGGGCGCGCAGCACGCCGGACTACAACGCGCGCAACTCTCGCTCCATCTCCGATAGGCTGCCCTTGAAGGCCGAACGCTCATAGACGGCTTCGGCGTAGCGCACGACGGGCTTGGCCTGCGGGGGTAGCTTGATGCCGTAGGCCGGCAGGCGCCACAGCAAAGGCGCGAGCGTGCAGTCCACCAGGGAGTACTCGTTGGACATGAAGAACTGGCAGTGCTGGAAGCTCGGCGCGATGGCGGTCAAGGTATCACGTACCGCTTTTCGGGCGCTACCGGCGGCGATCTCGTTCTCCCCGACCAGGCTGTCCGACCATTGATAGAGGTCGCGCACCACCCGATAACGGAACTGGCGGTTGTTGGCCCGCGCCACGGGGTCTACCGGCATGAGAGGGGGATGAGGGAAGCGCTCGTCCAGATACTCCATCATGATCTGGGCGTCGTACAGGGCCAGGTCGCGGTCGACGAGGGTCAAGAGCGTGCCGTAAGGGTTCAGATCGTGGAGGTCCTCGGGCTGATCGGCGTAGGTGATGTAATTGACCTCGACGCTCACGTCCTTCTCCGCCAGCACCAGCCTGACACCGTGTCCGATCGGGTCGAGGGCTTCGCAATAGAGCGTCATGATGGAACGGCGTCCGGCGAGTGTGGCCATGGTCCTAGCCCATCGCACCTTCGGGGCGGGCCACATACTCGCTCGAGCCGGCACGCTTCCTAATGCACATCCCGCCAATAGTCCCGCTTGAGCAGGTAGGCGACCGCCAGGAACACGGCGAGATACCACAGGACCCAGAACCCCACGCGCTGGCGCAAAGGCTTGGCGGGCTCGGAGAGGTAGGCGAGAAAACCCACCAGATCGCGGACCGCTGCCTTGAATTCCTCCGCACCGAGGGCGCCCGGCTCAGCCAGCTCGACGCCCACCACGGTCTCCACCGGTTGGCCGGACTCGTCGGGCTTGTTCTCGATCACGGGCTCCTGCCAGCCTTGCAGCTCCCACAACACATGCGGCATGGCGGTGTTTCTGAGCATCAGATTGTTGACGCCGCTGGGACGCGACCGGTCGCGGTAAAACGACGTCAGGAACGCGTACACCCAATCGACCCCGCGCGCCCGCGCCAGTACCGACAGGTCGGGGGGTGCCACCCCGAACCACGTCTCGGCCTCACGCGGGTTCATGGATACCTGCATCGTATCCCCGATCTTGTCGCTCAGAAACATGAGGTTCTGTTTGGCCACCGCCTCGGGGATGTCCAGATCCCTCGCGACGCGCGAGAACCGCATATAGGTCGCCGAATGGCAGCTCAAACAATAGTTCACGAATAGTTGCGCACCGCGTTGCAGGGAGGCCTTGTCGTGGACGTCGACCTCGACCTCCGGCAGCGGCGTCGCCCGGCTGCCGAGCGACACAAAGGCCAGCAGCACGGCGGCGAGCGCCCTAACCCTCACTTGGAGGTGACCCGCTCCGGCACCGGTTTGTCCTTGTCCCATCGGGTGTAGAACGGCATCAAGAAGAAGAATGCGAAGTATGTGATCGAGAAGATACGGGCCAGCCACGTCAAGACCTCCGTCGGGCTCTGGGTCCCGAGGTAGCCGAGGGCCACGAAGCTGATGGCGAAGATGGCGAGCGCCGTTCGGTACAGCGGACCCCGATAGCGGATCGACTTGACCGGGCTGCGATCCAGCCACGGCACCAGGAAGAAGATGAAGATCGAGACACCCATCGCGAGCACCCCCAGGAGCTTGTCCGGTATCGCGCGGAGGATCGCGTAGTAGGGGGTCAGGTACCACAGCGGCGCGATGTGCTCGGGGGTCTTGATGGGGTTCGCGGGCTCGAAATTGTTGTGTTCCAGGAACCACCCGCCCAGCTCGGGCGCGAAGAACACCACGAGCGCGAA
This sequence comes from Pseudomonadota bacterium, assembly GCA_030860485.1. Classification (NCBI taxonomy): domain Bacteria; kingdom Pseudomonadati; phylum Pseudomonadota; species Pseudomonadota bacterium. The sequence continues at coordinate 6,967 of JALZID010000028.1, forward strand.
CAGGATGAGGAACACGACCATGCCGACCAGGTCCTTGACGGTGTAATAGGGGTGGAACGGGATCCCGTCCAGGGGCCGACCTTGCGGGTCCTTTTGGTACTTCATCTCGACCCCATCGGGGTTGTTGGAGCCGACCTCGTGCAGCGCCATGATATGGGCCCAAACCAGCCCGATGAGGACCAGCGGGACCGCGATCACATGGTAGGAATAGAAGCGGTTCAAGGTGACGTCGGAGACCACGTAGTCCCCGCGGATCCAGAGCGCCAGATCCTCGCCGATCACGGGGATGGCGCCGAACAACGAGATGATCACCTGGGCGCCCCAATAGGACATCTGGCCCCAGGGCAGGAGATAGCCGAAGAAGGCCTCGGCCATCAGCACGAAGTAAATCATCATGCCGATGATCCACAATAGCTCCCTCGGCTTCTTATAGGAGCCGTACAGGAATGCGCGAAACATGTGGAGATAGACCACGATGAAGAACGCCGAAGCCCCTGTCGAGTGCAGGTAGCGGATGAGCCAACCCCACTCGATATCCCGCATCATGAGCTCGATCGAACCGAAGGCCAGGGCGGCCTCGGGTTTGTAGCTCATGGCGAGCCAGATCCCGGTAATGACCTGGATCACGAGCACGAACAGCGCGAGCGATCCGAAGTAATACCAGAAGTTGAAGTTCTTGGGGGCGTAGTACTGCGCGACGTGCTCGTTCCAGAGCTTGGAGAACGGGAAGCGGGCGTCGACCCAGCTTCCGAGCCTGGCAAGCGCGCCGCTCACGCCCCGGCCCCTACATCCGCCTCCCCTGCATCCGCCTCGTCGCTCCCCACCAGCACGCGGCCCTCGCTCAGGTAGCGGTGTCTCGGCACCACCAGGTTGCTGGGCGCCGGAACGCCCTTTTCGACCCGACCCGCCAGATCGAAGCGCGACCCATGGCAGGGGCAGAAGAACCCTCCTTGCCAGCCGGCGCCCATCTCGCCCGACTCGCCCTTGGGCATGTACAGCGGCGAGCAGCCGAGGTGGGTACAGATCCCGATCAGGATCAGGTATTCGGGTTTGATGGAGCGGTAACGATTGGTGGCATAGGGGGGCTGGTTCGGCTCCGCGGAAACGGGGTCGCGCAGTGCGTCATCGTGGCCTTCTAGGGACTTGAGCCCCTCGGGCGTGCGTCGCACCACCCACACGGGCTTGCCCTGCCACATGGCACGGACCATCTGGCCGGGCTCGATCCGGTCGATCTCGATCTCGACCGGCCCGCCCTCCGCGCGGGCACGCTCGCTGGGTTGCAAGGCGGTCACGAACGGCACCGCCGCCATCGCCGCCCCCGCCCCGCCGACCACCGTCGCCGCCGCCGTCAGAAAGCGCCGCCGCTTGCCGTCTATCACATCTTCATCGTGATCCACTGGAACCCCCCGAGCCATCGGCCGGACCCGCCGCACGCCGCGATTATACAAAAAAACAATACGTGCAAGGCGGTGCGCGATGGACACCCGAAGGCAACACAATCGCGGCGCCACGGGCCAGGAAGGCATAGGGGTGCATGGCCTGCCGGCACGCCGATCGGGACGAGGCGCTCGGACACGGCATCCGAACGCGCGGTGGGACTGGAAGCGCTCGTCCCAGCCGACGCCTGCCGGCCCACCTCCGGCCCCCTCCGTCCTTCTCCGCTCCACTGCGCTTCGATCAAAGATGGTGGGTCTTGCACCGTGGAGGTACCTTGAATAACCTTGTGCCATGCGTTTCGAAGACGTATCACGATCACACCGGGCGTGCGGAGCGGTAAGCCGTGCATAAAAGCACGCGCATCACCGTCTACGATATCCTGGAGTATCTGGCCGGCGGAATGAGCGAGGCGCAGATCCTCGCAGATTTCCCAAGCCTCCGTGCCGACGACATTCGGCGTGCCTGGCGTTTGCGGCGGCGCGTGAGCGGCGCCTTGCAAGCTCGCACGGAGGAGAAGCCTCCCCGAGTTTGGATCTGTCTGGGAACGTCTAAAACGCGCTGTGCGAGTGGTTCACTTCGCGCTTGTCGTCAGCCCGCATTCTCATCACGACCGGACGACATCCAGCGAGCCGGCAAAGATTCGAAGTGAAATGTAGGCTAATGGGACGAGGCGCAGCCGAATCCCAGCGACGCGGCCTCGGCTACAGGGCTGTTTGGATTCGCTTTGCTGGTCCCACTCATTTGCGCCGTTTGAGCCTGATCGTGACGTCCGTCCTGCTGATGGTTGGCGTGTTGCTGACAGTGGTGGTGATCTCCCTGATCCCGAGCACGCCCTTCAGGCGCCTTTTCTTGGTCGCCCGCACGAGTCGCTTGCCCTGCTTGGTAAGCCTGAGGCTCACCGTCCCGATGCCGCCGGGCGGGATGTTGGCGGCACCGGCGGCGAACCGGATCACCCTCGCAGCCTTCGTCACCGTGCCGTCGCTGTTTCGCCGGGGGCGGGTGCGCACGGTGACCTCGACCTCGTTGGTGCACTGCCTCCGTCAGGTTGCACGTGACGGGGACCTGGCACGCGGCGGTCCTGCAGTCGAGCCGCGTGCTGTTCAGCGAGGCCTGGACGGGGACCTGACCGCGCTCGACGGCGCCGCTGTCGCAGTCGGCAAAGGTATCCCCGTCGCCGTCCTGTGCCCGGGGCGCCCCGCGTGGTCGGTGCCGGTGGCGCAGGCAGCGCCAGAACGGCATCGACGGCCGGGCTGCCGAAGACGAGCGCATGGGTGCGGGTGGCGCCGCCGTTGTAGCTGAGCGCGGGGTCGAGGATGGCGGCGAGCGGGTCCGCCGGCACGAAGTCGCTGGCGCCCAGCGTGAACCCCGCGATCCCGGGCAAGCCGTCATGCCCGAAGACGTTGAAGCCGTTGGCGACGACCGTGCCCTGACCGTTCTGGCCCGCGATGCTGTACGCCCTCCGGACCGTTGACGGGCGCAGTGTTGCCCGAGAGCAGGCTCTGGACGAGCATCACGGTGCCTGTGTTGAACAGGCCACCGGCGACGCGGCCGGACGCATTGCCCGAGACCGTGCTGCTGGTCAGTGTCACGGTGCCGCTGTTTTCCACCCCGCCGCCGCGGTCACCGGCAGAATTGCCCGAAACCGTGCTGTTCGTGAGCGTCAGGAGGTCGCCGTTGGTCACGCCGCCACCACTGGTGCCCGCCGTATTGCCCGGTTGTTAATGCCGCCTCCTTGGGACTGAGCCGAGTTCCCCTCGACGGTGCTGTTGGTCAGGGTCACGGTGCCCAAGTTGTCGCCTGCCGTATTTCCCCCGAGGGTGCTATTGGTTAGGATCAGGGTCCCGCCGCTGGCGATGCCGCCGCCGCCCAAGTTCGCCAAATTGCCTGAGACGGTGCTGCCGTCGAGGGTCAGGGTGTCGGTGTTGCAGCTGACGAGGATGCCGCCGCCGAAGTTCGCCGTATTGCCCGAGACGGTGCTGTTGGTCAGGGTAGCGGTGCTGCCGCAGTCGGAGCTTGCGATGCCTGCCCCGGCGGTCGCCGTATTACCCGAGACGGTGCTGCGGATCAGGGTGAGGGAAGCGTGGCTTGTGCTATTAATTGCGCGTTTGTTAGATATGCCGCCGCCGATGCCGTACTCAAGACCGTCGTAGTACGCCGTATTGCCCGAGACGGTGCTCGAATCTAGGGTCAGGATACCGTAGTTAGAGATACCGCCACCCTCGTAGTGCGCCGTATTGCCCGAGACGGTGCTAAAATTCAGGGTCAGGATTACCGGAGTTAGAGATACCGGCGCCGCCGGTAGCCGCACCGCCGCTCACCGTGGTGCACTCCAGTGTCAGGTTTCCAGTCGAGCCCACCCCCAGGATGCGAAACTCCGGGGCGCTGCTGTCGCGGGTGATACGGCTGCTGCCGCTGCTGCTGCAGTCCTCGCCGGAGCCGGGCTGGCCCTGGATCGTGATGTTCGAGGTGATGGCCGGCAGGGCGGTGGTCAGCGGGGTGATAGCGAAGAACCCTAGCTCGATTGTGTCCGCGCCGCTGCCCGCCGAACAACCGCCTGCCGGCGCGTCGCTGTTCGCGGCTGTGATGGCATCGACAAGGGTGCAGCCACCGCCCACGTTGATGGTCGCCGCCAAGGCCGGCGCCTGGCCGAGGGCGCAGAGGAGGGCAATACCCCCGAGCGAACGCCGCCACCGGCGTTGCAGGGCGCGCCGCAGCCTGCGCGGCAGGCGGGTGAGGCCCTGGTAATACCCGGCGAACCGGGGCCAGAGCGCCGGGCCGGCCGGCGCGAGACCGGGCACGGCGGCCCGTGCCAGCTCCTCTTGGAACCGGGTCAAGGCCTGGGGATCGACGGAGGATGAAGCGTTGGGGTTCGGCATGGCGACCTCCTTGTTGGGGGATGTGTCCATAAGCGCCGGGGGCTCGAAGAGCACTACCCGAACGCGCGGGCGAGCTTAACATCAACGCCAACCCGTAGGCAAATCGAGTGCCGTGGTCGCCCGCACTTTGAGCCACGGCGCCCGCGGAATCACCGTTCTTGGGGGATGGTGTGACTGCCGGGCTTTGCTGGGGTTCGCTCCGCTCGTCCCAGGCTATGAACTGCCGGCTTACGTCAAGGCCAAGTGCAGGCGTATCGCGCCTTCCACTCGCTTTAGCGTCTCCAGCGTGAGCCTGCCGAGGGGCGCCCCGGTGATGCGCTCTTTGGCAATGGTTCGGATCTGTTGGGCCTGAACCTTCGAGGGCTTCGGTAGGCCGCTTTCCTTCGGCTCGATGAGCAGCTCAAAGGGGTAGACGCGGCTGATATTGGAGGTCATGGGCAACACGGTGACCGTTCCGGCAGCGCGGTTGTTGGCGTCGTTGCTGACGATGAGGACCGGCCGCCGTTTATTGATTTCAGAACCGACCGTTCGACCGAGATCGGCGTAATAGATCTCACCACGTCTCATCCGCAAGCCCATCGGCGGTGACCGCGTCCCATGCGGCGGTATCGGCTTCTTGGTCGGCTTCGCGGTAGGCTTGCTCCAATTCACGCGCGCGCAGTAACTCCAGCGCCTCCTCGAAGACCTGCGAGCGGGTCCTGCAGCCGTGCGCGACTCGGTAGTGCTCGACAAACCGAACCAGAGACTCAGGGAGGGAGATCGAAACCTTTTCCGCGTGCATGATTTGGCCTGGGGGAGTGAATTCCTACTATTAGTAGGATAGGGGGTAGGACCGCCTGCGTCAATCCGATCGCAGCGCGAGCCTCAGGTCAGATCCGCGCAAAGTTCCTCGCGCGTCCAGCCACGCTTGCCGGTGGCGGATCGCGCCGCAAGGCCTACGTCTCCTAACCCGACTTAGCCGATTCGCCCTCGTGTTCCGGCTTTGGGGCCACGTCGCCAATCGTAACTATTTGTTTTGCAAATCCGGCGGCGCAACAAATCTGCGAAAAATGGCTGTAGTGAAGACCTTGGTTGTTTTCAAGAGAGGGATTCTGTGGATAAATAAGTGGCCGTCATGTTTCTACAGCGCCACGACTCGCAAGAAGGACGGCAAAGA
>JALZID010000029.1 GCA_030860485.1 Pseudomonadota bacterium
CGTGGACTATGCGCGGGATGTCGATGCGGGCGGCTGGCGGGGGGCGGCTCACCGGGGTCGATGCGGTGATCAACGCGGTCGGGATCCTGCGGGAGGGTCGCGGGCGGCGTTTCGATGCCATCCACGACCAGGCGCCGGGCGCTCTTCGCCGCCTGCCGCGAGGCGGGCGTGCGCCGCGTCCAGTCTCGGCGCTCGGTCCGGATGCCGGTGCCGCGAGTCGATTCCACCTGAGCAAGCGGGCGGCGGACGACTACCTCGGCACGCTAAACCTCGAATGGGTCATCGTGCAACCGGCCTTCGTGTATGGGCTCGACGTGGAGCCTCCTCGGCGCCGTGCTCGGCGGCGTCCGCGCCGCCCGTATCGAGCCCTCGGACGGCCTGCGTGAGGTTTGATGATGGCACGAGAGCGGGGGCAGGCGTTTTAATCGCGACACGAGGGGCGGGCCTGCGGGGCTCCGGAGTTCTTGACGCGCAAGGGCTATCTCATCATGACCTACCTCACCGACAGCGATCCGGATCTCGCGCTCGGGCCCCTGCAAGCGGCGGGTGCACCGCCGCATCTCGGGCGGGCCAGAAAGTACTGAGCTTGCAAACCGTTCCTACACAGAAGCGCCGCCTACCGCTGGGTGCTGTGTCAACGGGCAGGGCTTTAGCCTCCATGCCGAGGTGTGCTGCGCCGCCCATCAGAGGAAGAAACTCGAACGCTTGTGCCACTACATCACCCGCCCCGCCATCGACCAATGAACGGCTTGCACTCAACCGGGCCGGGCAGGTGGTGCTCACACTGAAGACGCCCTATCGGGAGGCACGACCCATATCGTGATGTCACCGCCGAAATTCATGCAACGACTCGGCGCGCTGGTTCCCCGTCCGCGGCTCCAATTCATCGCCTTCCATGGCGTGCTCGCACCCAACGCCAAGCTGCGTCCCGAGATCATTCCTAGCCCGCCGGGTCAACGCCAATACCCCCTCAGCGGACCATGCCGAGGCGCCCCCTCCGGCAGCGCCTGTCCCTGAGCTGGGCCAGGTTGCTCAAACGGGTGTTCGATATCGACTTGGAACACTGCCCCCATTGTGCCGGCCCCTTGAAGATCATCGCCGCCATCGAACATCCCCCGTCATTGCTAAGATCCTTGTATGTTTGTTTTCAATGATTTTTATATACTGCTGTTTGGACGTGGTAGGCCGTTTTAGATCCGTGGGACGACAAGCCCGAGGGTGAGCGTGGGTCGCCACATCCTGCTCTGATTAACCCGAACGGTTGCTGGGGCCATGAGCCCGCATTTTTGCAAGGTGGGGTATGAGCGAGAATCCTGAGATCTTTGTTGGCATCGACATCTCCTAGGACACGCTGGACATTGGTTTTCAGCCCCCTGGGCATACCGGCGAGCTTCCTCACGATGAGCAAGGCATCAGCGAGGCGACGAGACGCTTGCGCGAGGCCGAGCCACGCCCGGTTGCTCACCCACTTCGGCTTGCCCGCCCGGGCACCGCCCCGATCCCCGCCGCGGCTATTCGACCGACTCCAAATAGCCTGACCCGAATCCGATAGCCTCCTCCCTCCGGTTCATCTCCCCGAGCCGACGATCGTCCTCGGCCTGCGCCCGCTCGAGACGCCAAAACACCCGAAACATAGGCGGCTCGGGCCGATGAAGGGCCCGAAAGTGCCCGATTCCAGGTCGAGGACCGCTATGCTTGACGGCTCACGAGCCCAAGCAGTATGATGCCTCTTTGAGATTCCCGCCCCGGGCGGCGCGCGCGGCCACCCAAAATCGACTCCCGGCGGCCACTCTCTCGATTGAAAAAGAGGGAAGTCGACCTATTGGGCTCGGGAGCCTTTTGTTTGTTGTCAAGCGAATTTAGGGTTCCAGGGTGGGTTGGATTTAAGCATGGCGTTCAATGATGCTGAGTAGCTTGTGCATGCAGGCGACGATAACCACCTTAGCGGGTTTCCCGGCCGCCTTGAGGCGTTGAGCGAAGGCGTGGATGACGGGATTGCATCGGATGGCAGCGACGGCCGACATGTACAGCACGCCCGCCCCAGAGACCCGCTTGCCCCGTTGTTTGCCGCTGTCGTTGGCCAGGGGGGCGAGGCCCGCGAGTGCGGCGATCCCTTTGCGGTCGAGGGGGCCCAATTCGGGCAGTTTGGCGAGCAGGGTCGCGGAGGTCGTGGCTCCCACGCCTGGAATGCTGCGCAGGAGGTCATCCTTCGTGCGCCAGGCGGGGCTTGCACATAACCGCTGCCTCAAATCGGTATCGCTCTCCTCGATGCGTTTGTCCAACCAGGCGATGTGGTTTTTGAGGCTTTTTTGCTGCACCTTCGAGGCACGGCCCAAGCGGAGGGATTCTTGAACCCGCATCTCCACCAGCTGGCGTCGGCGGGTGACCAGATCGTCGAGCTCCCGCGCGAGTGCATCCTTCATCGGACGCAGCTCGGGACGTATCGCACCTGACGCGGATTGACCACAACCACCGCCAACCCCGTGGCCATCAGCGAGGCCGCAAGCCGTCTCAAGGCCCCCTGTGGCTTCGAGCACGACCAGGCGTGGCTCGGCCTCGCGCAAGCGTCTCGTCGCCTCGCTGATGCCTTGCTCATCGTGAGGAAGCTCGACGGTCTGCCCAGGGGGCTGAAAACCAATGTCCAGCGTGTCCTTGGAGATGTCGATGCCGACAAACGTCTCAGGATTCTCGCTCATACCCCACCTTGCAAAAATGCGGGCTCATGGGCCCCAGCAACCCGTTTGGGTTAATCAGAGCAGGACGTGGCGACCCACGCTCACCCTCGGGCTTGTCGTCCCAGGGGATCTAACGGCCTACCACGTCCAAACAGCAGTATATAAAAATCATTGAAGACAAACATACAAGGATCTTGGCGATCGCGGGCGGATCTTCGATGGCGGCGATGATCGTCAAGGTACCGCCGCACTGCGGACACTGCGCGATATCGATATCGAATACCCGCTTGAGCAACTGGGCAAAGCTCAGGCACACCGGCGCCGAGGGATGGGGCGCGTCAGGCGGACATTGTGATTTGCCAGGCGCTGTTGGAGCACGTGCCCTCGACCGAGAGGGCGTTTCGAGCCATCGGAAGTCTGCTGAAGCCCGGCGGGCTGGCGCTGATCTTCGCTCCATCCCGTAATGCCGTCTTTGCGCGGCTCAACCTGCTGCTTCCACAGCGGTTGAAACGCGCGATTCTCTTCGCAGTCTTCCCCGAATCGCGATATCGCGATGGGTATAGCTCTGATACTGAGCCCTCAATGGACCGTTCGTTTAGGGAATAACACGACGTTTTCGGGGATCTCGACGGTCCGCTTGTAGGTGTTGGACAGCAGCTTCCAGGCACGCGCGAAGCGCTCGCTTTGGTGGAGGGCGCGAAACGTCAAGATGGCCTGGCCCCCGGCCTGCCGCCAACGCATCCCCGAACGCGGCGGGCCGCGCCGGGTCGATCGGCTGGTGCATTACGAGCCCGAAGCTGCCGACCCGATCGTACTCCGCCGCGAACGGCAAAGGATCGGTGCCCGGCAGGATGGCGATCCCGTCTCGGCGGGCGTCCTCGAAATGAGCGGGTCGCCCTAGAAACGCCGTGCGGCCGCTGTTGTCCCCGAGAAAAAAAACCCAGGGCCTCGTGGTCTTTCAGCAAGCCCGAGACCACCTTGCCGCGTCCGCCCCACCATTTCCCAAATCCCCACGGGATCACGGCGACGGCCCCAGCCGATCTCACGCTCGGTCTATCACCCCTCGAATCGGTTCCCCGTCCGGGACGAAGCCCTCGAAACCCAGGGCCAGGACCTCCAATCTTTCGGCCGTGACGATCTGGCGGCCTGCGATGATATACAGGCATTGTTCATGGCGCTCCGCCGTCACGGAGCCGGTCTCCTCCGTGTGTCGTAGAAGCCACTCCCCAAGCCCAGAGCCTTCGCCGTCCGCCCGTGCCGAAAGGCGCTTAAAACAGTCGGCGCGCGCGGTCTCGGTCAGCATCAGGACCGATGAAACCATCCTCGCCATCGTGGGCGCGCGCGGCGCGCTCGAAATTGGCGTGAGCCGCGTCGAAAAACCCGGCCAGGGGGAAACAGCCATGGATGTGGACATGGGTGTCGATCAGGACCGCGGGTGTATCACCGGGCATAGGTATGCCTCACGGTGTGGCGGTGCGTTTCAATAGGCACGGGTTCGCTCCCACCGCAGCGACGTCTCGACGATCGTGTGCAGGTCGTCGTAGCGCGGTTGCCAGCCCAAGACCCGGCGGATGCGGTCGGCCTCGGCGACCAGGACCGGCGGATCGCCGGCGCGGCGCGGACCTTCGCATACCTCGAGCCGCTGCCCGGCGGCCTTCTCCACGGCGGCGATGACCTCACGCACGCTGTAACCCCGTCCATAGCCGCAGTTCAGCGTCGTCGATTCGCCGCCCGACACCAGGTATTCCAGCGATTTCACATGGGCATCCGCGAGGTCTTCGACATGGATATAGTCACGGATCCCGGTGCCGTCCGGGGTCGGAAAGTCCGTGCCGAAGATGGCGAGGCTCGCACGCCTGCCGGCGGCGACCTCGGCGGCCACCTTGATGAGGAGCGTGGCATTACGGGTCGACTGCCCGATCCGGCACGACGGATCCGAGCCCGCGACATTGAAATAACGCAGGATCACGAAACGCAGGGCGCTCTGCGCAGCTACATCGCGTAGCATCCATTCGCTCATAAGCTTGGAGGTGCCGTAGGGATTGATGGGACGGGTGGCGGTGTCTTCACGGGCACACGCGCCCTCGGGGATCCCATAGACCGCGGCCGTCGAGGAGAACACGAAGTGCTCGACGCCGCCGTCCGCACAGCACTCGAGCAGGTTGCGTGTCTTGCAGGTATTGTTGCCGTAGTATTTCAATGGCAGCGCAATCGATTCCGGTACCACGGTGTGGGCCGCGAAGTGCATGACGGTCTCGATGTTGTGCTCGCGCAAGAGGCGCGACACCAAGAGCGGGTCTCCGCTGTCGCCGACCACGAGCACCCCGTGGATCACCGCCTCCTTGAAGCCGGTCGAGAGGTTGTCGAGGACCACCACACGGTGGCCGGACTCCCCGAGCTGCCGGACCACATGACTGCCGATATATCCAGCCCCGCCGGTTACCAGTATCGAGCGTTTTTGCACCTGGATCCTCCAACCCTAGGACAGACGAGCGAAAGGCAAGTATCGAGCCACTAGAAACCGCTCCGTAGGCGCAACCAGTCAACGGCCGGGCCGCTCCTCCTTCCCGGTGACACCCGAGCCGGTGAGGTATTCGGCTACCTGCTGCGCCGTGAAGGGCGTGAGGTAAAAGCTGTAGGTGATGCGCTCCTTGAGCTGGCGGATGCGGGGGGTGGCCAGCGTCTCGTCCAGCTCGGGCTGTCCGAACATCACGATCTGGAGGAGCTTCTCGTCCTGGGTCTCGAGGTTGCTCAAGAGCCGGACCTCTTCCAGGGTCTCGATGGGCATACCCTGGGCCTCCTTGATGAAGGTCACGACCCGTACGTTCTGGGCATGTCTCCGGATCAGATAATCCTGAAGGGTGTGCAAGACCTTGAGCCTGCTGTCCGATGCCGCGGCCGGCAGTTTCAGCTCGAAGGCGATGGCGTGCAGGATGTGCTCGGGTGAAAGGCTCGGATTGGCGAGATAGACGATCTCGGTGTTTTCCGGCAGTTCCCGCGCCAGCATCCGGCACAGCATGGTCTTGCCGCTTCCCACCTCGCCGACGACCTTGACGATGCCTTCGCCGCTCGTGACGGTGTACACCAGGGATTCCAGCACCGCGCCGCGGTTGCCCCCCGGAAAGAACAAACGCGTGTCGGGCGTGATCTTGAAGGGCGCCTGCGCCAGCCCGAAATAGCTGAAATACATCTCAACCCCGCGAGTCGGCGAGCCGCTCGATCTTGCTGTAGAGCGTGCTGCGATTGACCCCGAGCAGGCGCGCGGCCGGGCTCAGGTTTCCATGGCCCAGCTTGAGTGCCGCATCGATGTAGCGCCGCTCCCACGCGGCGAGGGTCTCATCAGCCTGAAACCCGGCGTCTCGATCTGGCGTTCGGCGACCTGGTCCGAGCTCAGGGCCCCCGTATCGATCGGGGCAAAGACCTCGGACTCGAGCTCCGAATTGACGGACAAAAACGGCTGGTGCGCCCGCTGGCTCTCGGCGTGGAGGCGATGAGCCACCAGTTCCTTTCCCACCCCCGGCTCGCCTACGACCAGGACCGGAAACGGCACATCGGCGAACGTCGGATCAAGGCCCGCAGGGTCTCGATAGCGGGGCTGGTGCCCAGGAGGGTGCCGCCTTCGCTGGAGGCGCGGGCCTGTCTCTCCGCCGCCACCATCGCGGACTGATGGGCAAGCCGGTCCTTGAGCACCAGCGCATCGGTCGGCTTCGGGATGAAATCGGCGGCACCCAAGGTCATGGCGTGCTGGATGGTGGCGCGCGAGCTCTGCCCGGAGAGGACCAGGATCTTCATGCCGGGGTCGAAGGCGAGGACTTCACCGATCAGCGTGAAGCCCTCCTCGGGGCTGTGTGGGGTGGGTGGCAATCCGAGATCGACTAGCGTCAGCGCCGGCACCGGGCAGAGGGAGCTCAATAAGGACTTGGCCCCGGCCCGCGTCGCGGTGCTGTGGGTCTCATACTCGTCATCGAGCACGAGGCCCAGGGACTCGACGATCAAAGGGTCGTCGTCGACCAGCAAGAGCTTCGTCTTGGGGGTCGGGTTCGTATCGGTGCGCCCAGCGGTGTCGTGTGTCACCACACCCCTCAGCCCTTGCGGGCCCCAACGGCGTACGGTTCGCGGCTATGCAGCAGAAATCGCGACCCGGCTGCGCGCGTCTGCCGCGCCGATCCCGAGATTACGCCAGATCGCGATCGAGGCCTCGGCTTGGTTCATGGTGTAGAAATGCAGCCCCGGCGCGCCCCGCTCGAGGAGCTGTCGGCACAGCTCCGTCGTCACGTCCACGCCGAAATCGCGGATCGCCACGCGGTCGTCGCCGAAGTCTCGCAGCCGCTTCAGGATCCAACGCGGGATCTCGGCCCCGCAGGCATCCGAGAAACGCAGCAACTGCGTGCAATTGATGATCGGCATGACGCCAGGGACGATGGGGATGTCGATGGCGAGCTTTCGGGATGCCTCGACGAAGCGGGAATAGGCGTCCACGTTGTAAAAATACTGGGTGATGGCGCTGTCGGCCCCGGCATCGACCTTACGCTTGAAGTTCAATAGATCGGCCTCGGCGCCCGCCGCCTGGGGGTGGAACTCCGGATAGGCCGCGACCTCGATGACGAAGTGATCCCCGGTCTCGCGGCGGATGAACTCGACCAGCTCATTGGCATAGCGCAGCTCCCCGTAGCTCGACGTACCCGAGGGCAGATCGCCGCGCAGGGCCACGATCCGGTCGATCCCGGCCGACCGGTAGGTCGCCAGCACATCCCGTAGCTCCTGCGTCGGATACCCGATGCAGGAGACATGGGGGGCGGCCGGGATCCCGGTCTTGTCGCGGATCTCGACCACGGTCTCGAAAGTGCGCTCTCGCGTGCTGCCCCCCGCGCCGAAGGTCACGGAGAAGTAATCCGGCCGCAACGCCGCGAGGCGGTCACGCGTGACCTCGAGCTTCCCCACTGCTTCCGGCGTACGCGGTGGGAAGAACTCGAAGCTGAAGAGCTGATCGCTTGTGTGTGATCTCATCGAAGACACACTGCAGGCTAACCTCAGTACCGGTAGTATTCCGGTTTATAGGGGCCATCCACCGGGACACTGATGTAGGCGGTCTGCTCCTCGGTCATGCGCGTGAGCTTGACGCCGAGCTTGGCCAGATGCAGGCGCGCGACCTTCTCATCGAGGGCCTTGGGCAGGGTATAGACGCGCTTCTCGTAGTCCTGGTGATGGTTCCAGATCTCGATCTGGGCCAGGACCTGGTTGGTGAAGGAGGCGGACATCACGAAGCTCGGGTGCCCGGTTGCGCATCCGAGGTTCACCAGCCGCCCTTCCGCCAGCACGATGAGGCGCTTGCCGTCCGGGAAGACCACGTGGTCGACCTGGGGCTTGATGTTTTCCCAGCGATACTGCCGCACGGAGGCGATGTCGATCTCCGAATCGAAGTGTCCGATGTTGCACACGATGGCCTGGTCCTTCATGGCGCGCATGTGCGCGTGGGTAATCACGCGCACGTTGCCGGTCGCGGTCACAAAGATGTCCCCCTGCCCGCAGACATCGTCCACGGTCACCACCCGGTAACCCTCCATGGCGGCCTGGAGCGCGCAGATGGGGTCGATCTCGGCGATCCACACCGTGGCCCCAAGCCCGCGTAGCGCCTGGGAGCAGCCCTTGCCGACATCGCCATATCCGATGACCACCGCGACCTTGCCGGCGATCATGACGCCCGTGGCGCGTTTGATCCCGTCCATCAGGGACTCACGGCAGCCATAGAGGTTGTCGAACTTCGACTTGGTCACCGAATCGTTGACGTTGAAGGCCGGGACCTTCAGGGTGCCGGCGCGCATCATTTCATAAAGACGATGCACGCCTGTGGTGGTCTCCTCCGACAAACCACGCACGCCTTCCAGCAACTCCGGAAAACGCTCGTGCATCACTTTGGTGAGATCGCCCCCGTCGTCGAGGATCATATTAGGGCGCCAGCCGTCCGGACCGAAGATGCTCCGCTCGATGCACCACCAGAACTCCTCCTCGCTCTCCCCCTTCCAGGCGAACACCGGCATGCCTTCCGCGGCCATCGCGGCCGCCGCATGGTCCTGGGTAGAGAAGATGTTGCAGGAGGACCACCGCACCTCGGCGCCGAGTTGCACCAGGGTCTCGATGAGCACCGCCGTCTGGATGGTCATGTGGAGGCAGCCGGCGATCCGGGCCCCGGCGAGCGGTTTTTGATTCGCGTACTCCTCGCGCAACGCCATGAGGCCCGGCATCTCGGTCTCCGCGATGCGGATCTCCTTGCGACCCCATTCCGCAAGCCGGATGTCGGCGACCTTGTAGTCCACTTGGAACCGCTCGAGGGGTTGTGTGCTCATCAATTGCTCCTATGCCCTAGTAATATCATTTGAGGTCAATTTCAGTTTCGTTCGGAAAAGGGTGTAGCGCTAGCCCACGCGCGCTAGCGGCGGGCGTTCCTGTATGACGGTGAGCCCCAACGCGTCCTGCAAGGCCTCGATCCGATCGGTGCGCTCCCAGGTCAGCTCGCTCTCGGTGCGCCCGAAGTGTCCATAGGCCGCGGTCTGGCGGTACACCGGGCGCAGCAGTTGTAGCATGTCGATGATGCCTTTGGGCCGTAAATCGAATACCTCACGCACCGCGGCGATGAGGCGCGATCCGTCCACCGCACTGGTCCCGAAGGTATCGACGTTGATGGAGGTCGGCTCGGCCACCCCGATGGCATAGGACACCTGGATCTCGCAGCGCTCGGCCGCCCCGGCGGCCACCAGGTTCTTGGCGACATAACGCGCGGCGTAGGCCGCCGAGCGATCCACCTTGGACGGATCCTTGCCCGAAAACGCACCGCCGCCATGACGGGCCATGCCACCGTAGCTGTCCACGATGATCTTGCGTCCGGTCAAGCCGCAATCCCCCATCGGCCCGCCAACCACGAAGCGCCCGGTAGGGTTGATGAAGAAACGCGTGTCCTTGTTGATCCACTCGGCCGGTAGGACTGGCAACAGGATCTCGTCCATGACGGCCTCCCGCAAGGTCGCCTGAGAGACCTCGGGGCTGTGCTGGGTCGAGAGCACTACGGCATCGATGCCACAGGGCCTCTGATCCTGATAACGGAAGGTGATCTGGCTCTTGGCGTCGGGCCTGAGCCACGGCAGGGCCCCGCTCTTGCGCACCTCCGCCTGGCGGCGCACCAGCCGGTGCGCGTAGGTGATGGGCGCCGGCATGAGCACGTCGGTCTCGCTGCACGCATAACCGAACATGAGCCCCTGGTCCCCGGCACCCTGCTCGTGCCCCTCGGCCTCATTCACGCCCTGCGCGATGTCCGCCGACTGCTGGCCGACGGAGACGATCACGCCGCAGGTGTCCGCATCGAAGCCCATGTCCGAGCTCCGGTAGCCGATGTCGCGGATGACCTCGCGGGCGATGGTGCGAAAATCGACCTGCGCCGAGGTCGTGATCTCCCCGGCGATGACCACGAGCCCGGTGGTGAGGAGCGATTCGCAGGCGACCCGGCCGCGCCGGTCCTGGGCCAGGATCGCGTCCAGGATCGCATCGGAGATCTGATCGGCCATCTTGTCCGGATGCCCTTCGGACACCGATTCGGAGGTAAACAAATGTGTGTGTTCCATGGTATCTTCTCTGTAGCGCCCGTTCCAAAAGCGGTTAGTTTAACTTTTTTCCGAAAGAATAGGGGGACACGGGACGAAGGACAACTTACGTTGCGCGTGTCTCCCCATCCGCAGGGGCCCGAGTCGCGCGCGTTTAGCAAGAACCATGACATGCTTATCGAACCGCTAGGAGGGCTACCATGGCGTTGATGCAGGCCCCCGTGTGTGACTTCGGTGCGCCCGCGCCGGATTTCTCGTTGCGCGGGATAGACGGCAACACCTGGTCGCTCGCCGAGTGCCGCGGGGAACGGGGGACCTTGGTGATGTTCATCTGCAACCATTGCCCCTACGTCCAGGCCATCCAGGAGCGGCTGGTGCGCGACACCCGCGCGCTGTTCGATCAGGGTGTCAAGAGCGTCGCCATCATGCCCAACGACCCCGGCGACTACCCGGAGGATTCGTTCGACAACATGCAACGGGTGGCGGCGCGCCTCGGCTATCCCTTCCCGTATCTCATCGACGACACCCAATCGGTGGCCCGGTCTTACGGCGCGATCTGCACGCCCGACTTCTTCGGCTACGACGCCGATCTGCGCTTGCAGTACCGCGGGCGGCTGGACGAAAGCGGGCGTCACCCGGCACCGCCCGAGGCCCGTCGCGAGCTCTACGAGGCGATGGTAGGCATCGCGCACACCGGCCAGGGTCCCAGGACGCAGGTCCCGAGCATGGGTTGCTCGATCAAATGGGCGAAGCCGGACTAGGGCCGGGCCGCCGACGATCCGCACCGTGAGCACCCCGCAGAGACAGGAGGCCTACCGGCCTCTCCTCCGGGAGAGGATCAGGGTGAGGGGATCAAAAAACCGCGTTCCGTGAACGTGCGTGGTAATGAATCGATAGGAGAGGCACCATGACAATCAAGATCGCAATCAACGGTTACGGCCGCATCGGCCGGAACATCCTGCGCGCGCTCTACGAAGGCCAGTACCGATCGAACAATGGCCGATCGGATATCGAGATCGTGGCCATCAACGATCTGGGCGACGTCAAGACCAACGTGCACCTGACCCGTTATGACAGCGTGCACGGGCGTTTTCCCGGGAAGGTGGAAGCCACCGCCGAGGCCATGCTGGTCGACGGCGACCGCATCCGGGTGCTGGCCGAGCGCGATCCGGCCAAACTGCCGTGGGCCGAGCTCCAGGTCGATGTGGTACACGAGTGCACCGGCCTCTTCACCACCAAGGCCACGGCCGCGGCCCATCTCCAGGCCGGCGCCAAAAAGGTCATGGTCTCGGCCCCCGCGACCGAGGTCGATGCGACCGTGGTCTACGGCGTCAACCATAAGGGCCTCAAGGCATCCGATACCGTCATCTCGAACGCCTCGTGCACGACCAATTGCCTGGCGCCGCTCGTCAAGCCCCTGCATGAGCACATCGGGGTCCTGCGCGGGGTCATGACCACCATCCACGCCTACACCAACGACCAGGTCCTGATCGATGTCTACCACAAGGACCTCAGGCGGGCGCGCTCGGCGACCCAGTCGATGATCCCGACCAAGACCGGCGCCGCCGCGGCGATCGGCCTGGTCCTGCCGGAGCTCGCCGGCAAGCTCGACGGCTACGCCCTGCGCGTCCCGACCGTCAATGTCTCGCTCGTGGATCTGAGCTTCGTCGCGGCGCGGGAAACGAGCGTCGAGGAGATCGACGCGGTCATGAAACAGGCGGCCGCGGGTGATCTACGCGGCGTGCTCGAATACAATGGCGAACCCTTGGTCTCGGTGGATTTCGACCACCATCCGGCGTCTTCGATCTATGAGGCCAGCGAGACACGGGTCATCGATGGGACGTTGGTCAAGGTGCTCGCCTGGTACGACAACGAATGGGGGTTCTCGAACCGCATGCTCGATACCACCGTCGCCTGGATGCAGGCGCGCTGAGAGCTCAGTACTCCGATGCTCTCCATGTCGGATCTCGCGCTCTCGGGGAAGCGGGTCCTGATCCGCGAGGACTTGAATGTCCCCATCGAGAACGGCCGTATCTCCGACGATACCCGCATCCGGGCCGCGCTCCCCGCCATCCAGAAGGCCCTGCTGGCCGGAGCCCGGGTGCTGGTGGTCTCGCACCTCGGGCGCCCCCAGGAAGGGAGCTATGACGCGTCGCTGTCCTTGGCACCGGTCGCCGCGTCGCTGTCCGCGCTGCTCGGCCGCGAGATCAGGTTCTGCAAGGACTGGCTTTCCGGCGTCACGGTCGCGCCCGGTGAGGCGGTCTTGTGCGAGAACGTGCGCTTTGAGCGCGGCGAGAAGGCCGACGACGATGTGCTCGCGCGCAAGATGGCGGCGCTTTGCGATGTCTATGTGAACGACGCCTTCGCCACCGCTCACCGCGCCGAGGCCTCGACCCATGGGATCGCCAAGTATGCCCCCAAGGTGTGCGCCGGGCCGCTGCTTCAAGCCGAGGTCCAGGCGCTGGCCCGGATCGTCAAGGACCCCGAGGGGCCGCTCGTGGCCGTGATCGGCGGATCGAAGATCTCCACCAAGCTCGCGTTACTCGAGTCCCTGATCGAGAAGGTCGACCGGCTCATCGTCGGCGGCGGGATCCTGAACACCCTCCTGCGCGCTGCCGGCCTGCCCGTCGGGAAGTCCCTTTGCGAAGAGCCGCTCCTCTCGGTGGCCCGTTCCCTCATGGACAAGGCGCGCGCGCGGGGGGGCGAGATACCGCTGGCCGAGGATTTGGTGTGCGCCAAGGAATACTCGCCCACGGC
This sequence comes from Pseudomonadota bacterium, assembly GCA_030860485.1. NCBI lineage: Bacteria > Pseudomonadati > Pseudomonadota > Pseudomonadota bacterium. The sequence continues at coordinate 13,025 of JALZID010000029.1, forward strand.
GCGCGCGACCGTCAAACCCGCCGCCGAGGTCTCCGAAGACGATCTCATCCTCGATATCGGCCCCCAGACCGCGGCGCGTTTCGCTGGATTATTGACCGAGGCCCGCACCATCGTCTGGAACGGGCCGCTGGGTGTGTTCGAGCTCGAGCCCTTCGCCGCCGGCACGCGCGCCATCGCCGAGGCCATCGGCGCGAGCGATGCCTTTTCCATAGCCGGCGGGGGCGAGACGCTCGCGGCCGTCGCCAAGTTCGGCGTCGCCGAACGCCTCTCCTACCTCTCGACGGGCGGTGGTGCCTTCCTGGAGTTCCTGGAAGGCAAGACCCTGCCGGCCCTCGCCATCCTGAAGGAACGCGCCAAGGCCGATCCCGACTATGTACACCCGAGCGAGGGGTACTGAGTTTGTGAAGAGTTCCGTTGCGCGCGCCGTCGGGTTGCGTGCAATCAGCGGCCTCACAGCACGCCCTTGTTGATGGCGATGAGCAGTTCCTGGGCTTCGCTGGGGGAACGACTGTTCAGGAGTTGCACGGCGAGCGTCGCCACAGCATCGAACGAGGTTGAGTTGACAATGCGCTTGACCTCCAGGAGTGTCGCCGGGTGGACGCTGAACTCCCTCAAGCCCAACCCCAGGAGCAGGCGCACATAGCGTAGATCGCCGGCCATCTCCCCGCACATGGCCACCGGGGTGTGACAGCGCGCGGCGGCATCGATCGTGGTCTTGATGAGCCGCAAGACTCCGAGATTCAACGGATCATAAAGATAGCTCACCTCGTCGTTGACGCGGTCGATGGCCATCGTGTATTGGATGAGGTCGTTGGTACCGATGGACAGGAAATCCAACTCCCGGGCAAACAGGTCGGCGCACACGGCGGCCGCTGGTACCTCGATCATGCCGCCGATCGGCATCTTCTCATTGAAAGGGATGGAGGCCGCCCGCAACTCCTGGCGGATCCCTTCGATGATAGCCAATACCTGATGCAGTTCCTGCAGGCTGGCCAGCATCGGGATCAGGAGCCGCACCGGCCCCAGTGCCGAGGCCCGGAGGATGGCGCGCAGCTGTGGGAGGAACAGCCCCGGCTCCTTCAGGCACAGGCGCACCGCGCGCAGCCCGAGTGCCGGGTTGGCGGCGCCGGGGCGCGCGTGCCCGTCCATCTCCTTGTCGGCCCCGATGTCCAGCGTTCGGATGGTGATGGGCAGGGACTCGAGCAGCCGCAGCACCTCGGCATAGACCTCGAAATGCTCGCCCTCGTCGGGGGGGTCCGGACGATTCATATAGAGGTACTCGGTACGATAGAGGCCGACGCCGGCGGCGCCCACGGTCAGCACCGTCTCGAAGTCCTTGGGCAATTCGATGTTGGCCTCCAGGATCACGGCAATGCCGTCCTGTGTCCGGGCCGGCGCCTCCTTGAGCTTGCCGAGCTCGGCGAGGTCATCCCGCTCCTGGCGCTGCAGACCCTGGTAATACTCGAGGGTCCTGGCATCGGGGTCCAGTACCACCACACCCTTGCCCCCGTCGACGATGAGCACATCGTCCTCGCGCACATAGCGGCGCGCCTGGTGCAAGGCCACGATACCCGGGATCCCGAGGCTGCGCGCCAGGATCGCGGTGTGCGAGGTGGCCCCGCCGTACTCGGTCACGAAGGCCGCGATCCCCTGGTGTTGCATGACCACGGTGTCGGCCGGGGTCAGGTCGTCGGCAACGATGATGTATCCGGCGAGCCGGCTGTCGGGGACCTCGTGGCGCAGGGCCCCGTGATTCTGGAGGATACGCTGGATGCGGTGGACCACGTGGTCCACGTCGTCCTTGCGGGTGCGGAGATAGGGGTCGTCCATCTCCTCGAATACCGCGACCAGGGCGTCGCGCTGCAACCGCAACGCCCACTCGGCGTTGCAACGCCGCTCGCGGATGAGGCGCGCCGGCTCCTGGCTCAACGCCGCGTCTTCCAGCATCAAGACGTGGGTATCGATGAAGGCCGCGATGTCGGTGGCCGTGCCCCGAGGGATGTGCCCGCGGATGGCGCGCAGTTGCTGGCGCGCCAGGACCGTGGCCTCGTCGAGGCGCCGCACCTCGTCTTCCACGAACTCCCGCGCGACGCAGTACTCGCTGATCTCGAGCTGGTCCCGGATGAGGATATGCGCCTTACCGATGGCGATCCCCCTGGCGACCCCGATCCCGTGCAGCGCGATGCTCATTCGGCCTCCCCGAAGCGATCGCAGATCAGGGCCTCGAGTCGTCGAACGGCCTCGTGCTCGTCGCTGCCGCTCGCAGAGATGGCGATCTCGCTACCCCGGTGGGCGGCCAGCATCATGACGCCCATGATGCTCTTGCCGTTGACCTCGCGCCCGTCCCGCGCCACGGTGATCTGACACTCGAAGCTTGCGGCCAGCTGCACGAAACGCGCGGCCGCCCGGGCGTGCAGGCCGAGCTTATTGACGATGACCACCCGACGCTCCTCCATGTCCCTCAGCACGCCACCTGGAACACCCCGTCACGTCCGGCACTCAGCGCCTTGGCCATCAGGCCCTCCAGGCCCATACCCGGATAGTTGAATACGCGGATCAGCATCGGCAGGTTGAGACCGGCGACCAGCCGCCGGTCCTGGCGGGAGTCTACGAGGCGCTCCGCTATATTGCTGGGCGTCGCACCGTAGAGATCGGTCAGGACCAGGACCCCATCGCCGTCGTCCAGGGCAGCGCACAGCCCCGTGGCACGCCGATAGAGGTCCTCGGGGTCACACTCGGCCCCCGCGCCGAGGACCTTGGTCCTGAGCGGGCAACGGCCGAGCGCCTGGCGGGCGCTGTCGAGGAGCACGGCGCCCAGGCGATCGTGAGTGACGATCAGGAGGCCGACGCTCACTATATATCCCTCACATGTCTCGATAGGTGACGAGCAGGGCGCGGCCGGTGCTCCCGAGGCGTTCGGCCAGCCGCTCCGCGACATACACCGAGCGGTGGCGTCCGCCCGTGCAACCGATGGCGATGGTGAGATAGGCGCGGCTCTCGGCCTCGAAGCTCGGCAACCAGCGCTCCAGGAAGGCCCCGATCTGCTCCGTCATCGCCCGCACCTCTGGTGCCCCCTCCAGATAGGCGACGACCTCGGGGTCCTGTCCGCAGAGGTCGCGCAACCGTATCTCCCAGTACGGATTCGGCAGGCAGCGCACGTCGAACACGAAGTCCGCGTCGGCCGGTACCCCGTGTTTGTAGCCGAACGCGATGAACTGCAACGACAGGGTCCCGACCGGACGGAGCGCGATGCGCTCTCGCACCCGATCGCGCAGTTGGTGCACGGAGCTGTGACTGGTGTCGATGCGCAGATCGGCACGTTCCGACAGGGCCCCGAGCAGGCGGCGTTCTTCCTGGATCGCCAAGGCCAGCGACAGGTCCTGCCCCGAGAGCGGATGGCGGCGGCGCGTCTCGCTGAAACGGCGGATCAGGGTCTGGTCATCGGCCTCGACGAACACCAGATCGGCCACCGCCCCGCGCCTCATCTCCACCAGGCGCTCGGGAAATTCCGCCAAGGAATCGGCCGGGTTACGGGCATCGATCCCGATCGCCATGTGCCGGTATTGCGGCTGGTCGACCTCGGCGATGTGGCGCAGGAACGCCGGCAGGAAGCCGATGGGGAGATTATCGATGGTGTAATAACGCAGATCCTCGAGGGCGTTCAGCACCACCGTCTTGCCGGCCCCCGAGAGGCCGGTCACGATGACCAGCCGAGGTACCGAGAGGCCCATTCAGGACGCCGCCCGGTCGGTCTCACGCTCCAGCATCGCGCGCTGGCGCTGCATGAAATCGTCGGCCGAGTTGTAGCCGCTCATGCGCAGGATATGGTTGCGCGCGGCGCATTCGACGAGCACCGCCAGATTGCGCCCGGGCGCCACCGGCAACAGGATGTCGGGGATATCCAGCCCCAACACCCGGCGCGTCCGATAAGTCCCCCCGAGCCGCTCGATGTCCACGAGGCCGGGCCGATCCAGGCGCTCCAGACGGATGATCAGACGGAGGTATTTATTGCTCCTCAAGGCCCCCGCGCCGAACAGCTCGCGGATGTTCAGGATCCCGAGACCGCGCACCTCCAGGAAGTCCTGCAGGGCCTTGGGGCAGGTGCCGTTCACGATATCCGGGGCGATGCGCGAGAACTCCGGCGCGTCGTCGGCGATCAGGCGATGGCCGCGGGTGATCAACTCCATTGCCAGCTCGCTTTTCCCGACCCCGCTCTCGCCGGTCAGGAGCACCCCTATCGACATGACCTCCATGTACACCCCGTGCAGGGTCGCGGCCTCGGCCAGGAGGTTCGACAAGTAATAGTGCAGGTCGTCGGCCAGCTTGTTGCTCGGCAGCGGCGACGCCAGAAGCGGGGTCGCGCTCCCTTCGCAGGCCGCGCGCAGTGGCTCGGGGATGTCTTGTCCTTCCGCGACGATGACACAGCGCGGCTCGTGACTCAAGAGCTGTCTCAAGGCGTCCTCCCGCGAGATGTCCCTGAGCCCGGTCAGGTACTGGATCTCGGAATCGCCCAGGACCTGGATCTCATTGGGGTGGATGAGGTTCAGGTGCCCGACCAGCGACTTCTTCGGCGACCCCCGCGGCGCCATACCCCGGCGGGTCTCGATGGTCGTGATGTCGTCACCAATGACCTTGCGCCCGTCGGCGTGGACCAGACCCGCCACGATCTTGCGCGTCGCGCCGGCACGTCCCGCGACCCACGCGAGCTGCAAGCGCTCGGCATGGATAGCGAACAGCTCATCGATCGCGACAGTGGCCATCATGTCATTGTGCGGGCGACCAGCCGGTCAAGATCGCGTAGGCCTCGGCAGGCCCGCTGCTGGCCCGAAGGCGGGCGACCAAGTCCCTATCGCTGGACATCTCCGCCAGGTGTGCCAGGATGCGCAGGTGATGATCCTGGCATTCGGCAGGGACCAGGAGCGCAAAGAAGAGATCCACCGGCTGATTGTCTGCGGCATCGAAGTCCACGGCCTTCGCGGCGTGCAGAAAGGCCGCGCGCGGCCCATCGCAGCATTCCATCCGCCCGTGCGGTATGGCGATCCCACGCCCGAGCGCCGTGCTACCCAGGCGCTCTCGGGCGAGCAGACCCTGGAACACCTCACTCGCCGTAGCGCCACCGCCATCCCCCGCGATCAGCCCGGCCAGGGCTTCCAACACCGCCTTCTTGCTGCGCGCACCGGCGTTCCATGCCACGCGGCTTGGCGCCAGGATCTCCGCTAACTCCATGGACGGCCCTGCAATATTGACGGCGTTGCGCGCCTGGCTCACGACTGGCCCGATCACGACTGGCCCTTGAGCCCTCCATCGGCGCGGTGGTGGTCGGTCAGTTGTTCCTTATGGCGGATCAACTGGCGGTCGAGCTTGTCGATCAGGACATCGATGGCGGCGTAGAGATCATCGTGCTCGGCATCGGCGTACAGGCGCCCGCCGGCGACATTGATGGTCGCTTCGGCGCGCCGGCGTTGTTTCTCCACGGCCAGCACGACGTGAACGGTGGTCACATGATCGAAATGACGTTCCATCCTTTCGAGCTTGGTCTCGACGTAAGTCTTGATCGCCGGCGAAACTTCCAGATGATGCCCCGTGAGATTGATCTGCATCATGACTCCTATGACTGAAACCGCTACCGGGTCTTCAATGTGGGTGGAGGGGACGTTCGATGAAAAGCGGGCTCGATAAAAAGGGGGCTCGATAAAAAGAGGCCCCTTACACCAGCCGCTTGCGCTCGTTGGACGGCGGGATCGCCATCGCCTCGCGGTACTTCGCCACCGTCCGGCGCGCCACCTGGATGCCCTGCTGGGTCAGGACCGCCGCGATCTTGCTGTCGCTCATGGGGCCTTGGGGATCCTCCTCGGCGATCAGTTTCTTGATCACGGCCCGGATCGCGGTCGAGGAGCAGGCCCCGCCGGTGTCGGTGTTGAGGTGGCTGGAGAAGAAGTACTTCAACTCAAAGATCCCGCGCGGCGTGTGCATGTACTTGCGGGTGGTCACGCGCGAGATGGTGGATTCGTGCATGCCGAGGACCTCGGCGATATCGTGCAGGACCAACGGTTTCATCGCCACATCGCCGTGCTCCAGGAACGCCCGCTGGCGCTCGACGATGGCGGTCGCGACCCGCAGGAGCGTTTGGCTGCGGCTCTGCAGGCTCTTGATGAACCACCGCGCCTCCTGCAGGTGGGCGCGCAGCGAGGCATTGTCGGCACTGGTGTCGGCGCGCCGGATCATGCCCGCATAGTAGGGGTTGACACGCAGGTGTGGAACGGCCTCGGGGTTGAGCTCCACCTGCCAGGCGCCGGCCGTGCGGCGGACATAGACATCGGGGACCACGTACTCGATCCGCGCCGACTGCAAGTGCGCACCGGGCCGTGGGTTCAAGGACTGGATCACCTTGATGACCTCCTGGAGCGCTTCCTTGTCGAGCTTCATGCGCCGCGCGAGCTGGTTGTAGTCGCGCGCCACCAGGATATCGAAGAACTTCGCGATCAAGAGCTTGGCCTCTGCGAGCCACGGTCTGCCCGGTTCGCCTTGCTGGAGCTGCAAGGCCAGGCACTCGCGCAGATCGCGGGCCGCGACGCCGGGTGGATCGAGGTTCTGTACCCAGTGCAGCATGGCCTCGATCTCGTCCATCTCGACCCCGGGCTCCGCGTCGTTGCCCAGCGTCTGCTGGATCTCTTCCAGGCTCGCCCCCAGAAAGCCATCGCCGTCCAGGGCATCCACGACGGCGTAGGCGATGACCTTGTCCGTCTCCGTGATCGGGGCCAGGTTGATCTGCCAGAGCAGGTGCTCCCGGAGTGATCCCTCGGCCGAGCGCTGGTTCTCGAGCTCCATGGCGTTCTCCGAGCTGCCGCTGCCGCCCGAAGCGCCGACCGGCGTGTCGAAGACATCGTCCCAGGCGCTGTCCACGGGCAGTTCCTCGGGGATGTTGCCCGTGATGTTCTCATCGGTGGCCTTTAGATCGGCATTGGGCTCGGCTTCGCGCGCCGGACGGTCGGCCTCCCCCTCACCGTTTTGCGTCTCGGTGCTGCGCCCCAGGTCCTGCTCCTCGTCGATCTCGAGCATCATGTTCGAATCCAGGGCCTCTTGGACCTCGGCATTGAGCTCGGCCGTCGAGAGCTGCAGGAGGCGTATCGCCTGCTGCAACTGCGGCGTCATCACCAGGCTCTGTCCCAGGCGTAGCTGGATCGACTGTTTCATGGCCTCTTGGGCTTATCGGCGTCGCCGGGGAGCGCACACCCGGCACGGGCAGGCCTCCAGGGGAGGCCATTTTACCGCAAATCGCCCGCGGCATCGCCACATACGAGATCGGGCGTGCCGGTGCCGGAACCCTCCGGCAGGGGGTGCACTACCCCGGACGCCGGATCCCGAGTTTCTTCCTCCGCGATTCCAGGGTCGTCGGCCTGAGCCAGAGGCGCTCGGCCGCGCCGTTCGGGCCGGCGACCCGCCAGCGGGTGGCCTCCAGGACGCGGAGGAGCGCGTTCGGCCTCTGCCATGCTCTCCGGCTCCGGGTCGCCCTCCTGGATCGGCACGCCCAGGGCCTTTTTGAAGGTCGCTCGGCACCGGCGCGTTCAATGACGTGCTCCAGCTCGCGCACATTGCCGGGCCAGTCCTGCGCCTCGAGTGCCGCCATGAGGGCCGGCGAGACGGTTTCGAGGGGCTTGCCGTAGCGCTCGGCGAAACGGCGCACGAAATGCCCGACCAGTGCCGGCAGATCGTCCCGGCGTGCGCGTAGCGCGGGGAGCGCGATGAGGAAGACATTGAGGCGAGTACAGATCGGCGCGGAAGCGGCTCTCCCGGACGCTTCTCACCCCTAGCGCGTCGTCCCGGCCCGGTCGGCGCCAGTGGCTCATCGGGCGTTACGCGTCTTAGTTAGGGGCGCCGGCCGCGGGGCTGGGGTTGCGGGGACCCGGGTGCCGGACGGCCCTACCGGCAACGCGCCCTGAAGAGCGCCCGTTGGGCGGCGCCCTGGATCGTCACTGGGCGGCGGCGCGGCTTGAAGGTGCAGGACCGCTCCCTCTGCGGCTCGACCGTGTAGTTGCCGTCCGCAACGCCGAGAAAGGCATAGTTCCCGCGCCGGTCGGTGATCGTGGTGCCCAGGCAGCCCCCCGCCCCCCTGAGTGTCACGCTCACGCGGGCCAGGCCCTTCTTCTCCGCCTTGATCCGGCCCGAGAGCGTGTGACTGCCCGCGCCCACGCAACTCACCAAAGTCTCCTGCGTCGCCGTATTGTTGGCCGGGTTGGAGTCGGGCTCGAGGCTGGATACGGTGGCGGTGTTGGTGAGCGTGGCCGGCAGCGTCGGGGTCAGCACCACGACGGCGGTCCGGGACTGTCCCGCTTGGAGGGCCCCGAGCCCGCACGAGACCCGACCAGCCGACTGAGAGCAGGTTGCGAAATCGGCTGTGGCGGCAAAGACGAAGCCGCTCCCCGTGGGCAGCGTATCGACGAGGGTCACACCCGTCGCGAGCGCCGGACCGGCGTTGGTGACGGTCAGCACGTAACCCAGCTCGTTGCCCACCGGGACCGGTCCGATCAACCCGGACTGCGTGACACCCACGTCCGTGTCGCACTGTCCAGCAGCGGTATTGGCGCAGGGGGCGGGGGCGCTCAGGACGAAGTCCGTCGCGTTATTTGCAGTGCTGCCGACGCGCCGGAGGCTCACGGCCCCGGTGATCGGGAGCGCAGGAGCCGGGGATCCGAAACCTTCTCTGTCACCGGCAAAGGCCCCATAGGAAAGGCACTCGGTTACAAACTCAAATGCGCTGATATCGTTCTTGTAGCAAACCTTTCCGGCGTTCGCCGCGACCATTGGCGGCATGATGAAATCGGGGTCGGGCATAGTCGTTAGATCGGCAAAGGCCTGGGTAGCAACCAGGATCGATCGGCCCGCCCCCGCGATCGGGGTGTTGTGGGGAAAACCGAAGCCTTTTTCTGGGTCCCCAATCGGGATGCCGGCAGCATCGAAGAAGAACAGCCTGGCGGCGCTAAAATCCGGGAACCCGGACCCGTCCACGCACCCGAACGGACCCTCAGGATCGATGTCTCCGCTCTGCTGGCAATTTTCGTTGGGTCCCAGCATAGTCAACTCGATGAACTGAATCGCCGGATTGCCGTTGGCACCGGCCATGACCTCCTGGATCTGGATAATATGAAAGGTGGCGTGTACGGGGAAGATCGCCAGATACCCCATGAAAAACGCCATGGCGGCAAGTACCCTACGGGTTTCCATATCACTCATCTCCTGTCGGGTGGGTGCTACGGTGCGGTGGGCGCCGCGAGGCGCCCGCGTGCCGCCCGTTGTCTTCGAATCGCCCTTCGGATCGCCGTTTTCGAACAGGGCTCGCAGCCGGTCACGGACGACCTGGCCTTGTCAAGGAGCGTCACGGCATCGGGATGCAGGCCGGCGCCCGCGAGGACTTCGATCGCATCTTCGATCTCGCCTGCCGAGCGTGCCACGAACCGTGCCCTGCGCGCTGCGTTTCGGCTCTTCAGGGCGGAACGCTGCAAGCGGATGGCGCTGTCGATGTTGTCTAACGCGTTGATGACCCTGAGAAAGGCGGCCACCGCCTCCACCTGGGTGGTATCGAGATGGATGCCGCCCCCGATCTGCCGAGCCCCACGGGAGTTATTGAACGCATCGCTATTGTAGAACGCGACCGCGCCTTCGAGGGTGGCGATGGCGTTGTTGTGGAAGAACGGGGGGGTGTCGGCGGCCTCCACCAGCGGAGGGATGTTGAAGCTCCCGTCCCCGAAGCCGAGTTGCGGGATCGGGTTGGGGCCTTGTCCAAACCCACCGTCGGGGGGCACGGCTTCGCCCGTCAGACTTGCCGGCGCGTCTAGGAGGGCCTCGACCCCGATATCGAAGCGGATGTTCCCCAGATTGCCGGCGCCAAGGTCGGTGTTGGCCCCGGCGTTGACGTGGCACAGGTTGCACTTCCCGAGGGTATCGTCGAGAAAGATGTCCTGCCCGCGGCGGGGGACCGTCCCCTTGAGCGCCAACGGCAGAACCGGATCAGACTGCCGGCCCAAGGACAGCTGGAAGGCCAGCAAGGCGTCCAGCTCCGCCTCCGTCGGCAGCCGGAAGTCCACGCCGGGCACGCGCTGCAATGTCCTGGTGAAGTGCTGCATCACGGCGCCGGTGGCGAACGATCGGAGCGTACGATCGCCGGGTGCGCCGTCACCCGACCACCCGGTCTGCGGCCCCGAAAAGCTCGCCACCGAGGTGGACAACGACAAGACGTGCGGGACGCCCCGTAGGACGCCGGGATTCTGGAATCCATCCACGTTTTCGAGGATCAGACCGAACTCGCGCAAAAGTCGCGGGTTCTCAAGAGTGGCCAGGTCCGGATCCCGTTCCGCGATGAACAAGGGGTCGTTGTGTTCGAGCGTGGCGATGAATGCCGGGTCCAGGGTGAAATTGTTCTCCACGGGGTGGCAGGTGCCGCAGGTCCTCCCATTGCCGTTGAAGGTCTCGTTGAAGAACAGGTCTTCTCCGTGGGCGATGAGACGGGCCCGCGCGGAGCCGGCGTCCGCTCCGGGCACGGCCGCGGCCCGTCGTGCCCCCCCGACCCGCCCCTCCGGCAACGGGTGCGCGAAAGCGAGGGCTAGGGAGCCTACCAGCAAGGCGAGGACCCGCGAAGAACCCGCAAGAACCGCTTTCAAGGATAGCCGGGCCACGGGATCCGTCCCTCGGAAGGTCATGCTGGCATCCGGTGCGAAGCGAACATGGTCACACTATCGATCCATCTATGGACCACTTTAAAGAGGACAACAAGCCGCACGTGCTACCCGAGTGCATCGAACGAGACGCCGCACCATTGGCACCCGCGGTCGGGTGCCGAAACTACACCATCCGTCGCGTTTGCAAAGTGTCCCGGGACTTGGCGCGTACGTGGCATAATCCGCACCCCTAGCAGCCTGTCGGACTTAGCGTGGAACTTTTCAAGCGCGAGGGGATCGGATCGGTCAGGGTTCCGATGAGCGAGCGCGCATGAGCCATTTCCGTCCCTGTGATCGTGACACCCCTTACCTGCT
>JALZID010000030.1 GCA_030860485.1 Pseudomonadota bacterium
ATGAACAGTACGACAATCGGGTTGGACATTGCAAAGAGCGTCTTTCAGGTCCACGGGGTGGACGCGAAGGGTAAGGTAGTGCTTCGCAAGGTGCTCAAGCGAGGACAGGTGTTGGCGTTTTTCGCCAACTGGACACCGAGCCTCATCGGGATGGAAGCCTGCGCCGGGGCGCATTACTGGGCGCGGGAGCTCGGGAAGCAGGGGCATGAGGTCAAGCTCATCAGCCCGCAGTTCGTCAAGCCCTACGTGAAGGGAAACAAGAACGACGCCAACGACGCGGAGGCGATCTGCGAAGCCGTCGGGCGTCCCAATATGCGCTTCGTGCCGGTGAAGAGTGCCGAGCAGCAAGACGTCTTGGCGCTTCACCGGGTGCGCAGTGGGTTGGTGAAGGAGCGCACCGCCCAGGCCAATCGGCTGCGCGGCTTGTTGGGCGAGTACGGGATCGTCATCGGCAAGGGCTTGGCCCAGCTTCGCAAGCGCTTGCCGGAGATCTTGGAGGACGCCGAGAACGACTTGAGTGACTTGGTACGGGCGTTGTTCGCCGATCTGCACGGGCGGATCTTGGCGCTCGACCAGCAAGTCGCGGCGTACGGGGTCAGGCTCAAGGTACTGAACGAGGCCAACGAGGTGTGCCGAAAGATCGGCCAGGTGCCGGGAGTGGGGCCGATCACGGCGACGGCGATGGCGGCCTCGCTTGGCGATGGTCAGGCCTTCGAGACGGGGCGGCAGGTCTCGGCGTGGCTCGGTCTCGTGCCCGGCCAGGATTCGAGCGGCGGCAAGCCGAAGCTCTTGGGCATCAGCAAGCGCGGCGACACCTATCTGCGCACCCTGCTCATCCATGGGGCACGCGCGGTGGTGCGAGCCGCCGCCAAGAAGCATGACGCCCAGAGCCGCTGGATCAACGCGTTGGTGCAGCGGCGCAACGCCAACATTGCCGCCGTGGCCCTTGCCAACAAGAACGCTCGGGTGATCTGGGCGCTCTTGAGGTGGGGTGAGGACTACCGCGCACCCGTATCTGCCAATGCTTGAGCCCGTCCAGATAATCCGATCCGTACCGCATGTCCGTGATCCCGCACCGGGACGGTACGTCCTAGCGCCGGCAGGGGCTACCGTCCCTGGCAGTGGATCCCGGCCATTCCCTGGCCGGGATGACGATGGATAGCCGAGGTCTATCGATGTGGTTCAAGATGACGAAGGAGTAGTACACGACACGACGAGCGTATTCACAAGAGTCACTTTCCACCCAGTTGCGGAGCATTTCATCACGATGGCAAACCGGTCGGACCGGTGTTTTCAGAAATCCGTTCATCCCAGGGGCCTTCGAGGCCGGTAGGCTGATTGAGACGAAAGCACGCGGAAATCCATCAGGGCCAGAGGCGACCCAAGGCCTCACCAACTAAGGCCGGATATATGGGAGCAACTGCGCTCACCGACCGCTGCCATCAACGAGCGAGATGCTTGCAAATCGGAGGAGTCCATATATGCAAATCGGAGGAGTCCATATATGGGGTGAGATAGGTGGACCTGCTCACGGATCCTTGGATCCCGGTCCGGGCCGACGGTGGTGCGGGGCCGTTCCGGTTGCTGACCTACCCGGGGCTTCTCTGTCAGGAGGGCACCTGGCAGGTGTGCGTGCCGCGCGACGACTTGGAGCTCGCCTGTGTGCAACTCCTGGTGTGCATGACGCAGGTGATGTTTCTGCCCGAAGACGACGGCACTCTGCGCGCGCGTTTGCGTGCACCGCTGACCCCCGAGGAATTCGCCGACGGGGTCGCGCCGTGCACGCAGTGGTTCGACCTCGACCACGCGACCCAGCCCTTCATGCAGTCGCGCGGGGTGAAGGGCGAGTGGACAAGCGTTCAGAAATTGCTACCCGGCCTGCCGGAGAAAACGAGTACGTCCGCTTCGGCCCATTGTTTCTTCAACGAGGTCTCGGAGGTCCGGCAGATCGGCGGGCCGATCGCGGCCATCGCCCTCTTCAACCAGGCGCCAATAGTCCGAGCTTGGGCGGGGGATTCAAGGGTACCTTGCGAGGTGCGGCCCCCATCACCACACTCGTGGCCGGCAACGACCTGCGCAAAACCGTCTGGCGCAATGTCCTGACGCTGTCGCGGGTTCGTGAGCGATTGCCTGGCTATGATGTGGATTTCACCCGAGATCAGCCAACCTGGGTCAGGCCCATGAAAAGACAGGAAACCGTCCACTGGAATGAGATCGGCCTGGTGCGCGGCTTGTTCTGGCAGCCGGCTCGCGTAGAAATGCTACGCGCGGACGAGGTGTCGTCCTGCGACCTCTTGGGGACAGAGCAGCAGGCGGTCTACACAGGGTTTCGCAAGGAGAAGTTTGGCTTTACCGTGCCGGTTCTGTGGCCGCACCCCCATGGTGCGATGACCGCCGGCACGAAGAAGGGTGCTCTCGAATGGAAGTTCGCAGGATTTAGGACCACGGCCCCGGCTTGGACGCTGCTATCCGAGTTCGTGGTGCCGCGGAGGGTCGACGCCCCAGACGCCAAAGAAGGGTCCACGCCGGCCGGGCCCGTGGCCCAAGCCGATGCCATCGGAAAGGGCGGCTTGCATCTGTTGGTCGGTGGCTACCGGGTCAAGCAGTCTGCGGTGGAACAGCGCCGGCACGAGCTCATGAGCCTCGCCCAGGGCTGGAACGACGACAAGAAAAGGCTTGAGAAACTTGTGGACCTCGGCAAGAAGGCGAAGTCCGCGCTGCGCGGCAGGCTCTATTTGGCCGTCAAAGGAGACAAGAGCAAGGGACTGAAGGGGATTGGCGCGGACATCCACGAAACGGGTGAGATGCTGTTCTACGCCCATACCGAAGCGCTCATTCACGAGACGTTCGACAATGGGAAGACGTTCGGGGGGTGGCAGGTCGCAAGGGCCGAGTTCGCCCGGGCGCTGGCCGAAACCTGCCGGTCGATCTTCGAGGAACTGACGGGTCCCTACGCCTTGAAACCGGAGCTGATCCCGGTGATCGCCTGGGCGCGGCGCAGCCTCAATACCGCGCTCGCCAAACTCATGGAGGAAACGAGCACATGACCCCTCAATCCCCCGACGCGTCGTACTTCCAAAGGCTGTGGGACCGCTACAAGGCCTTCACCCCCGGCCAGAAGGCCGAGCTGCTCCGATGCGCCGAGCTCGATGACCTCACGCTGACCCCGGCGTTTTATCGCCTCTTCCCCGGCGAGCGGCCGGATCAGCGCCACCGGCGCTTGGCCTTCCTGCTCCCGTGGTGTGCGCACCGGCCACAAGCCAGGCCGCTCGCCACCCAGCTCGCCGAAGCCAAGGTTGCCGAAGCGCGCATCCTACAAGTGGCACGTGCGCGGTCACCCCGCGACAACCTCATCCAGCTACGCCGGCTCGTGATGCACATCAATCCCGAGGTGGACTGGACCGATTTCGGGCGCTCGCTGTGGTTCTGGGGCCAGCGGGCCAAGCGCCGCCTAGTTGAAGATTTCTATCTCGCCCGATTGAGCCCCAAGAAAGGAGACCAGGCATGACCGCTAAGAACTTCGTCAACTTCCACATCCTCATCTCCCATAGCCCCTCGTGCCTCAACCGCGACGACATGAGCATGCAGAAGACCGCCATTTTCGGCGGGCGAACGCGGGTCAGGATCTCCAGCCAGTCTCTGAAGCGCGCCATGCGGACGAGCGACTACTACCGAGCCAACCTCGGCATACCATCGTTCCGCACGCGCAACCTGGAACGCGCCAAGAGTAAGCTGATCGAGGACCTTCGCGATGAGTTCGATGCGGAATTGATACGCGACGCAGCAACACGGTTTGTAAGCGAGCAGCAAGAAACGGCGGACGAGGATACCGACGACGAGAGTGAAGCAGACGATACCGCAAGCGATACGAAAAAACGTCCCGTGGCCCCATGGGTGGTTTCGGAGATACGCCAAATCTGCCGGGTGATCCGCGAAGTTCGAGATGAGGGACTCACCGATAAGGAGCGAGACACTGCCTTGAAGAAAGTCGGCACGACGGTCGGTAAAGGGAAGAACAAGCATAAGCTGGGCGAAGCCGACTGCCTCAAGGCGGCGCTGGACAAGAAGATTGCCAAGGGGCTCGACGCTCAGCTCACGATGCTGCGAGCGGCGATCGGCTCGGCGGTCGACGTCGCGCTGGCAGGACGCATGGCGACGAGCGGTATCATGCATCCCGTAGACGGTGCGCTGGCGGTGGCCCACGCCCTGACCACGCATGCCGTAGAACCGCAGGACGTGGACTGGTTCACTGCCGTGGATGACCTGGTTGAGGGGGCCGGCGAGACCGGCGCCGGACATCTCAATACCCAGCAGTTCTCGGCCGGCGTGTTCTACCGATATGCGAGCCTTAATCTCAAGCAACTCCAGGTGAATCTCGGGCTTCTCTCCGGAATGGAGACCGACGAGACGGCGGAGTCGCGCAAGCGGGCGCTCGCGATCGCGAGGCACGTGCTCCACATGCTGGCCACGGTGGTGCCCACGGCCAAGCAGCAGTCGCACGCCGCCCATAACCCGGCGGACTTCGCCATCGTGGGTTTCGCGGATCTCCCCCTATCGCTCGCCAACGCCTTCGAGAGACCGGTGGAGCGGGCGCGCGAGGGCGGCTATCTCGGACCCTCGATGCTGTCGATCGCCGACTACTGGCAGCGGCTGGACACGGCCTACGGGCTCGACGAGCGGGCGGCGGCGTTCTGCTTCGACGATACTCCTTGCCAGGAGGAGGCGAGGCGGGAAAAGGGCCGCCGGTGGCCCGGGAAGCTGCCGCGGTACCAGCGGTTAGCCGAATTGGAACGCTGGATCGAGAACGACGGCCAGCCGTAGGGAAAGACCATGCCCAGGTTCCTGATCTTCAAGCTCGACGGGCCCATGCAGGCCTGGGGAACGCATACCTATGAGGCGTTCCGCCCCTCCAGTCTCTTTCCCACGCGCAGCGGGCTGCTAGGTTTGATCGCCGCCTGCCTGGGCCTGGAGCGGAGGATCTCCATGGCCTGGAGCGACTGGCGGCGAGCATCGAATTCACGGTGCGCGTGGATCGCTCCGCACCCCGGCTCGAACGGGCGGATAGCGACCGGGCGGCGTGGCCTGACCCTAAAAAACCGGCGATCAAGCTGCGCGACTTCCACACGGTGCTCGCCGCCCGCAAGGTCGATGGCTCCCCCATCAAGAAGTACCCCGTCGTCTCGCGGCGGGAGTACCTCTATGACGCCGCCTTCACGGTGGCCGTGGGTGAGCACCCCGGCGCTTCCGTGAGCTTGACGGCCATCGCAGAAGGGCTTCGCCGGCCGCGTTATACGCCCGTGCTCGGACGCCGCTCCTGCCCGCTCGCGCGGCCGCTGTTTGCGAGTTGGCAGGAAGGCCCTGATGCCAAGGCGGCGCTGGATGCGGTGCCGCCTTCCAGCGGGCTGATCTATGCCGAGGGCGAGGGGCTCACTAGCCCGCGTCTCATGCACATCCGTGACGTACCGATGCACGGACGGCAGCGCAAGTTTGCGACTCGGCGGGTCTATGTCCACGGGCCTAAGGAAGACTGAGATGTGGGAGCCTCTAAAAATTGTGATGAAAGCCTATACTGCCGCGGCATGTTACAAGGGATTTCACTATCCAGGCCGATTTTGGAGCAGCATCAGGGATCTAGATCGGCCTTTTTGAGGGGATCATCCC
>JALZID010000031.1 GCA_030860485.1 Pseudomonadota bacterium
GGCGCAACGTCGGATCATCGAGGGACTTGGGCAGGGTCGCTTCGACTCAATGCTGAAGGACTTGTCGAAGACGGTGTCGTTAGCCCATGCATGATGGTCGGAAGCACCTGGATCGCTCGGTGATGCAGTCCCTTGGCATCGAAATGCGCTCGAAGATCGGGCCCATGATTCGCCCGCATGTTGCGGGGCCATCGACCGCTTATCCTCAACGGGTTCCGAGCCAAAGGCGAGCTCTCGAGAGGCGTGGTCGAGGGCTTCAATGCCAAGGCCAAACCAAACGGCCAGACAGTGTTTGACTACGTTATTATCGGCGCGGGCTCTGCCGGCTGCGTATTAGCAAGCAGGCTTAGCGAGAATGCCGCGTGCCAGGTGTTGCTGCTGGAGGCGGGTGGCGAGGACGATTCACCGCTGATTCGGACGCCGGCATTCTTCGGGCGGTTGCAGGACAGTGCCTATGATTGGGCAGATCGCAGTTTTCCTCAGGCGCACTTGAACGGCCGCCGCATCTTTATCCCGCAAGGCAGGGTCCTCGGCGGCTCAAGTTCCATCAACTACATGATTTACATCCGCGGAAATCGCGGTGACTATGACAATTGGCACCGCCTCGGAAACGACGGCTGGGGATACGACGATGTCCTGCCCTACTTCATCAAAGCCGAAAGAAATCAGACTATCTCCGATCGGTATCACGGTGGTTCCGGCCCGCTTGGAGTCTCAAGCCACCCTGCTACGGGTCCTCTAACCAAGCGTTATCTCGCTGCCGCAAAGGAGCTCGGCATTCCGTTCAATCCGGACTTCAACGGAAAAGGGCAGGAGGGATGCGGCCCCTATCAGGCCACCATCTTGAACGGCACGCGCTGCAGTGTCGCGGTCGCGTACCTCCACCCGGCGCGCTCCCGTCCGAATTTGACGGTGCTCACTCATGCACATGCGACGAAACTTCTATTCAAAGGGGGCCGCGTAATAGGCGTGCAGTACCTGCGTTTCGGAGCAGTTGAGCAAGCGCACGCCTCGTCCGAGGTCGTCGTGTCCGCAGGCGCTTTCCGCTCGCCCCAACTGCTCATGTTATCCGGTTTGGGACCCGCGACCGAGCTCCGACGTCTCGGTCTCGAGGTTCGTCAAGACATGCCTGGGGTCGGCAAGAATCTCCAGGACCACCTTCATACGCGAGTTCAATGTGAGATCACGCAACCCCTGACATTTGCGCCGCTTTCGGCGGGAAAAAAGGCCGCGGCTGCACAAGACTACGAGTCGGGTCGCAGCGGACCGCTGGCTTCAAACTTCCTTGAAGCCGGTGCGTTCGTGAGAAATCGGCCCGATGAGGAATATCCCTGCCTACAGTTGTTCCTTTTTGCGGGTCTTACCGGCGACTACCCGGAATCCGGACCACCGAGCCGGCATGGCATGACATTGACGGCCTATATCAGCCGACCGCACAGCCGGGGGCAGGTGACGCTTTCGTCGTCCGATCCACTGGATCGGCCGCGCATTGACCCCGGGTACCTAAGCGATCCCGAAGATCTTCGCTGCGCCGTCGCGGGCGTACGGTGGAATCTCGAGATTCTGTATGCCAAACCATTCGCCGACATCCGTGGCGGCGAGGTGGCGCCCGGGGCCCACATCAGAGACGAGGCGGGAATCGAAGCCTTCGTAAGACGCACTGCCTCCACCACCTGGCACCCGGTGGGGACCTGCAAGATGGGAACCGACGAAATGGCGGTTGTCGATTCCGCACTGCGCGTGCGTGGGGTGGAAGCGCTTCGAGTGGTGGACGCGTCCACTATGCCGACGATCGTGAGTGGCAATACGAATGCGCCTACGATCATGATCGCGGAAAAGGCAGCCGATCATATTAATGGAAGCCCCGGTGGATGCGCCGGGTCGGCAAACGGTCGGTCACTGTAAGGGCTGTATTTCGATCAATGGGCGAACCCGCGAGGCCGCAACGATGACTACCGACACCCCGAGCGTAATGGTTGAGGTCCGCGACCTCATCGGGCGGGCCAGGCAGGCACAAGAGGCCATCGAGAGGTATACACAACAACAGATCGATGCGCTCACCACCGCAGTCGCCTGGTCGGTGGTGCGCCAGGATCGGGCCGAAGCCTTAGCGAAGCTCGCCGTCGATGAGGGCGGCTTTGGGAACTACGCCGATAAGGTGACCAAGATCCGCAATCGCCTCATGGGGACCCTCGCCGATATTGCGGGGGTGAAGACGGTCGGTGTCGTCGAGGAACTTCCTGAAGAAGGATTGATCAAGATTGCGAAACCGGTGGGAGTGATCGCGGCCCTCATCCCCACGACCGGACCCGATGCGACGCCGCCGCTCAAGACCTTACTGGCCTTGAAAGGCCGTAACGCCATCATCATCGCGGCTCACCCGCGCACGCAGAAGACGACGGCGCTGGTGGTGCAATATATGCGCGAGGCCTGTACGCAGATTGGTGCGCCGGCGGATCTGGTCCAGCTGGTGGATAAGCCCTCGCTTGCCAAAACCCAAGAGCTGATGCGTCAGGCCGACTTGATCGTGGCGACCGGAGGGGAAGGTATGGTCAAGGCCGCTTACAGTTCCGGGACTCCGGCCTATGGGGTCGGCGTCGGTAACTCGGTGCATGTCGTCGACGAGACGGCGGATCTTGAGGACGCCGCTAGAGCCATTGCGGCAGCCAAGACGTTCGACTACGCGACCAGCTGCCTGGCCGATAACGCGGTGGTTGCGGCCGCGGCTATTTACAAAGAGCTGGTCGCCGCCCTGGTGGCCCAGGGTGCCCATATATGTGACGCAGTTGAAAAGGCTCGGCTGCAGCGGCTCATGTGGCCGGAAGTCGGCTCATCGATCCCCTCTGTGGCGGTCGTTGCGAAGGCGGCGACCCAGATCGCGGATATGGCGGGGATTTCCCTGCCGAGTAACCGCGATTTTCTGATCGTCGAGGAGGATGCCGTGGGGTCCGCTCACCCGTTCTCGGGCGAGAAGCTATCGGTCGTTCTAGCACTGTACCGCTACGAAGGCGGTATCGAAGACGCCGTGCGGCTGGTCAATGCGATAATCGACTACCAGGGACGCGGTCATACCTGCGGGATCCACACGCGTTCCGAGGCGCACGTGTTGGCCCTCGCGCACGGAACCAAGACCGGAAGGGTACTCGTCAATCAAAACCTCAACGAGGGTGCCGGCAGCCCGAGAAACGGGCTGCCCTACACGCTGAGCCTAAGCTGTGGTACCTGGGGCGGTAATATTACGACGGAAAACGTGAACGCCAAGCACTTCATCAACCTGACCTGGGTCTCGCGTCCGATCGCAGTGCGGTTGATTAACGAGCACTCCCTGTTCCGGGATCACTGGGACCAATATGGGAGATGACCGTGAAAAAGTGCAAGATGTTGGTTGCAAAGCGAGAGCGCATCTACTACTCTCTTAAGTGGGAAGGAATCCTGCAGTTGCGACCATAACTAGCGGCAGGACGCGCATAGAAATGGGTGTGCTACGCGTCAGCGCCCAGAGACTAGAGAGGAGGCAAACATGAAAATACGCGGCAAAGAATTACTCATCCCGACCAGCATGGTCGGCAACTATCCCAACCCAAGATGGTGGGACGCCGAGTTCGCGAGGGACTTTACCGGCGACCAGGAACCCCCGGATGCCCTGATGCGCGAGACGTTGGAAGACGCTGTGGCGGCCATCGCCCAAGACCAGGAGAACGCGGGCCTCGATATCATCGCCGACGGGCGGGTCCACGGCGATAATTACGCGGACCAGGCGGTTT
>JALZID010000032.1 GCA_030860485.1 Pseudomonadota bacterium
ATCGGGATGTTTTTCCTAAGCCCGCTGCTGGGCGCAGCGGTCGGAGCTGGAAGCGGCGCTCTCGCTGGGTTTCTCTCCGACATAGGCGTTTCCGATAATTTCATGAAAGATCTCGGATCAACACTGACGCCCGGGACATCCGCCCTATTCGTGCTGTTTCGCAAGATTACGGCCGACAAGGTGCTCGAAGGGCTGAAACAGTTCAAAGGAAGAGTGCTCCAGACCTCCCTGACGCAAGACCAAGAGGAGGAACTGCGCAAAGCTCTGTCGTCGGCAGGGTTGCCTGCACCGTAGACCCGTGGACCATAGCCTTCCCATCACGACACCATCCACGCGCCCTCGATCTGCGGTGCTCTTGTGAAGATCGAATACGACGTCTGTTCTGGGGGGCAATCCTCAACGCGCGTTCGAGCCGCCGCGGCCCTCGGCGCGACCTTCGCTACACTGATGCACGGCGGCCTGCTTGGCGGCCTCATCACGGCTTTACACCTGGTATCACGACAGCACGGAGTTGTGGGGACTGAGCCTGCTCAAAGATCAGCAGCTCGCCGGGCTTCTCATGTGGGTTCCCATGGGAATCGTTTATCTGGGCGCCTGCCTAATGCTGGCCAGTCGACTCGTTGCATCCCGGTAGGGGCGGGTCGGCGCGTAGCGCGTCACGGCGAAACACCCACGGACAATCGGCACCGGGTATTCCCATCTTCTTTATCTACTGTTAATCCTGAGAGGACCCATGCGTACTCCCCGCGTAGAATTCATCACGATGATCGTCCTGGCTGTCGCGGTCGCGGCCTGCAGCGAACGCTCCGGCGTGGCCGCAGACAATGCCGGGTCTCAGAGCTCTGGTGACAGCGTTCTCGCCCGCGCGGCCGCCTGCATGCCGCTCGAAACACGCGAGCCGAACGCGCCAGACCAGCGCCCGGCGTTCCCCGGCCAGACACGCGCGTGCGCGATCCAATCGAACGTCGCCTTCGATGTCAGCGCGCTCGCGAAGGGACTCGAGAACCCGTGGGCCGTGGAGCCGCTCCCCGGCGGCGACCTGTTGGTCACGGAGAAGCCCGGCCGCCTGCGCATCGTCTCGGCAACGGGTGAGCTGGGGCAACCGATTGCTGGCGTGCCAGCCGTCGATGCACGCGGCCAGGGCGGCCTGCTCGACGTCGCGCTGAGCGCGGCATTCGATTCCGACCGGACGATCTATTGGAGCTACACCGAGCCTCGACAGGGAGGCAACGCCACCAGCGTTGCGCGTGGGCTGCTGTCGGCCGACCAGCGGCGCCTCGAGCAGGTTCGCGTGATCTTTCGCGCGATGCCGACCTACGACGGCAACAAACATTTCGGCTCGCGGCTAGCCCTCGGTCCGGATCAGATGCTGTACATTGCGCTCGGCGAGCGCTCGGACGCACCGATGCGGCCCCAGGCGCAGCAGCTCGACAGCCACATGGGCAAGATTCTGCGCATCAGACCGGACGGCTCGGCCCCAACCGACAACCCGTTCGCCGGGCAGCCCAATGCGCTGCCTGAGATCTGGACGCTCGGTCATCGAAATGTGCAGGCCGCCGCGTTCGATCCACAGGGACGATTCTGGGTGGTGGAGCATGGTACGAGGGGCGGGGACGAGCTGAACCTGATCCAGAAGGGCAAGAACTACGGCTGGCCGCTCGTGGCGTACGGCGAGGAGTACTTTGGATTGCCGATCCGCGGGGCGGTGACCGATCGCCCCGGCTTCGAGCAGCCCCGCTATTATTGGGACCCGGTGATCGCGCCATCCGGCGCACAGTTCTACACCGGCGACGCCTTCCCGGCGTGGCGCGGCAGTCTCTTCGTCGGCAGCCTCAAAGAAAAGAGGCTCGTGCGCTTGACCCTCGAGAACGATCGCGTGATTGGCGAGGAGCACCTTCTCGCCGACCGCGGTCAGCGCGTGCGCGACGTGCGGCAAGGTCCGGACGGCGCGCTGTACCTTGTCACGGACGAGGTGAACGGCGAGCTCTGGAAAATCGCACCGGGTCGCTGAAGACGACCGGTCGCCTGCGGCCACACCATCGACGACATCGAACCATACTGAGCGGCAGCTGAGAGGCGCCACCTATGTACTTGCAATTGCCGGCGGACGTGACCAAAATAATCGAGAACAACAACGCCCGCCGAGTCAGTAGTTAACGCCGAAGTCCCGTCTGGAGAAACGATTGTCATCGCCTTATCGAACTGAGGCAATTCAATCGAGACGGATCGGCAGTATGCAATTGACTTCTCGCGGCGGCGCAGAAACAGGCGGTCGAGATCGATATCCGGATGTGTATCGCGGTGGTCGATTCCGGTGCCAACCTGAAGGCCTTCGTGCGCATGGACGATGTCTGGGTCGGCAGCAGCGACATCGCCGTGAAGAAAACCAAAACCGCCTGTTTCTTCGGGATGCCGACCGGGCAGATCGGCCAGCTGTCACAACCGGGCGGTGCCTTGTTCGGGATCGAGCACTCCATATTCGATCCTGGCCCCTTTCTTACTGCGCACTAGCCTAATGGTATGGACTCCTCCCCTCCTAAACGGCATCGTGATGTGCCAAAGTGGAGGATGAAACGATCCACTTAAACGAAGAGGAGGAGTCCGGTATGAACAGTACAACAATCGGTTTAGACATTGCAAAGTACGTCTTTCAGGTACACGGTGTGGACGGGAAGGGGAAGGTGGTTCTGCGCAAATCGCTCAAGCGAGCGCAGGTCTTGGCGTTCTTCGCCAATCGTGATCCCTGCCTGATTGGGCTAGAAGCCTGTGCCGGGGCGCATTACTGGGCGCGGGAGCTCGGGAAGCTCGGGCATGAGGTGCGGCTGATCAGCCCGCAGTTCGTCAAGCCCTACGTAAAGGGCAACAAGAACGACGCCAACGATGCGGAGGCGATCTGCGAAGCGGTAGGAACATGCGTTTTGTACCGGTGAAGAGTGTCGAGAGCCAAGATATTCTGGCGTTGCACCGGGTGCGTAGCGGGTTAGTGAAGGCGCGCACGGCCGAAGTCAATCGGTTGCGGGGTTTGTTGGGCGAGTACGGGATCGTCATTGGTCAGGGCTTGGCCCAGGTACGCAAGCGCCTGCCGGAGATCCTGGAAGACGGCGAGAACGGATTGAGTTTCTTGGTGCGGGAGTTGTTTGCTGATCGGTATCGGCAGGTCCTGGAGCTGGACCAACAAGTAGCCGCCTACGGGGCCAAGCTCCAGAGGCTCTACCAAGAGAGCACGGTGTGCCGCAATATCGGGGAGGTGCCGGGGATTGGGCCGATCACGGCAACGGCGATGGCCGCCTCACTCGGTGATGGTAAAGCCTTTGAGTCTGGGCGGCAGGTGTCGGCCTGGCTGGGGCTGGTGCCCCGGCAGGATTCGAGCGGTGGCAAGCCCAAGCTGCTCGGGATCAGCAAGCGTGGCGACACCTATCTGCGCACCTTGCTCATCCACGGGGCACGTGCGGTGGTGAAGACCGTGGCCAAGAAGACCGACGCCCAGAGCCGCTGGATCAACGAGTTGGTGAAACGGCGCAGGTACGGTCCGGGTACATAGGTAACAGTTTAGTCCATGGACATAGGTAACAGTTTAACGATACTGATGGGCACCGTAAGGAGGTGCCCTATGCCCTGGAGTGAAACAACGCCTATGTACCAAAAAACCCAATTCATTGCGGACTATCTCCGTGAAAGTTTATCGATCACAGAACTCTGCGAGCTCTACGGCATCAGCCGCAAAACCGCGTACAAATGGATAGAGCGCTATCTTCAGCACGGCCCTAGCGGCCTTGAAGATCTCCCGCGCAAGCCCAGCACCTGCCCGCACAAAACCCCCGAGCATGTAATTGCCGCTCTCCTTGAGACACGCCTTCGTCATGCCTCCTGGGGAGCGAAGAAACTGCTCGCCATCGGAGGCAAGCGCCATCCCCGCTGGCCCTGGCCCGCACGCTCGACCGTCTGCGATATTTTAAGCCGCAACGGCTTGGTTGCTAAAAAACGCCGACGCCGTCACGTCGGCCATCCCGGTAAACCGACTACCCTCATCGCTGCACCTAATGATGTCTGGAGCGCGGACTTCAAAGGCCATTTCAAAACCGGTGATGGCCTCTACTGTTACCCCCTGACCCTCACCGATGGCTATAGTCGTTATCTGCTGGGTTGCCAGGGGTTGCTTTCCACCGCTGTGACCGGCGCGAAGCCGGTGTTCACCCGCTTGTTCAAGGAATTCGGCTTACCCAAACGCATTCGCACCGATAACGGTGTGCCCTTCGCGACCAATACCCTGGCGCGATTGTCTTCGCTCTCGGCGTGGTGGATCCGTTTGGGGATCCTGCCCGAACTCATTGAACTGGGGAAACCCCAACAAAATGGGCGGCACGAAAGAATGCATCGCACCCTCAAAGCCGAAACCACTCGCCCCCCGGCCGCCAATTCGCGCGCTCAACAACGGAGATTCAACCACTTCCGCGAAGAGTTCAACTATCAACGACCCCACGAGGCCCTGGACATGCAAACACCCGCTTCCCTTTACCAACGCGCACCCCGAGAGATGCCCAATAAACTACC
The DNA here is from genome assembly GCA_030860485.1 of Pseudomonadota bacterium. Classification (NCBI taxonomy): domain Bacteria; kingdom Pseudomonadati; phylum Pseudomonadota; species Pseudomonadota bacterium. The sequence continues at coordinate 4,552 of JALZID010000032.1, forward strand.
CCCTCTCGAATACCCAGACCGCTTTGAACTCCGCTATGTCAGCTATAATGGCGGTATTCGCTGGAATCACCGGTGGGTCAATGTCTCCATTACCTGCGCCGGAGAATACGTCGGCCTCGAAGAGATCGATGACGGGGTATGGAATGTCTACTTCGGGCCTCTCAAGCTCGGAAGACTATTAGAAAAACACATGCGTATCGAGACGCCTTCGGAAGGCTAATACGACATAATGTGTAACCCATGTCCCCAGACTTTTTTGTTACCTATCTCCCCGACCGCTCAGCGTCATATTTGGCGAAACCCACGAATGATCCACCCAATAGACCAGCCAAGGATTTAAAGAACAACTATGGGGACTAGCCACCACAGTGCAACAGAGCCTATGTATGGCCACCTCTCCGCCGCGGCTTGGTGCGCGAGCGCACCTTCATACTCACGTGCAACCATTTTGATGGTTTCGGATTGGGTGCCTGATGGGAATGGAATCTCATGACCGTTTACCATCTGTTCCCGGATCACGCTTTGTGCATCTAGAGAAGCTGTAATGGCTTTTATAGATTCCGAACTGAGTCTGTCGTAAATAGAAGAATCGTGAGCAACTGACCGTGCATTTGGGAAATCCTCCGCTGCGATCGTTATCACAAGAGCAAGGTATACGATCGAAGTAACAACCCATAGCCTTTGCCAGCCGCTGAGTTTCATAGGCTCTAACTGTTATGTGAACAGAACGTCATTCCGTCTATCTCTCCCGCAATAGGTCTGGTCGTACCCAGGAAGCTCTTTCCGAACAACATACTACCTCTGACGCTTCCGTCTATCCAAATCTGGATGAACGGACCCGCCTATCGTTCACGCGTTCGCTCGTCGAACATGTGGTCTTTCCCCACAGGGGGCTAGGGGTACGGACCCGACCATGACCAAGATCAGGCGCTACGACGCACCGTATAGGGCGGTGCGTTAGACATCAGGGACACTTTGGAAACAGAGTAAAACTTGTTACCAGATAAATGGATCGGTCTCCATCTGATAGGCCAGTTTTTTCTCTGACCCCGAACTCCTTGTCGTTGCAACATTTCTGCCGGCGAACGATCGTGAAGTCATGCGGCGGAACGCCCACACGAGGCTTAGGCGTGCTGCGTAAGAATCCAACAGTGACGACGCCCATCTCCTTGGTAGGCCCGATGGTCAATCGGTAACCGATCCGGTGTGTTTTGTGACAGAACTCACATATTGTGAACTACCGTCACACAACATTGCGAGTCAACGCGGTATGGTTATATC
>JALZID010000033.1 GCA_030860485.1 Pseudomonadota bacterium
GTTGGCGGAAGCCGCACTCCCAACCGGTGTGGACGCGACCGTTGCATCGGCGCTCAGACGCACCGTACAGCTTTCCTTCGTGTCCGGCTTTCGCTGGATCATGCTGCTAAGTGCGGGCCTCGCGCTCTTGAGCGCGCTCACCGCCTGGGTGTTGGTCGAGCGACGACCGCGCGCGAAGAAGTGATCACGCTATCGTCCGCCTTGTCCCGCGTGTTCGCGGTTGACGTCCTCGTCTGTCCGTGCTGTGCCGGCTCGCGCCGGATCGTGGGCGCGGTGACCGAGCCCCACGCGGTGTGGTGGCTCCTGGCGGCGCTGGGGCTCGCCGCTGAGCCGCCGCCGGGCACCTCCCTCCCTGACCCGCAACTCGCGGCCTTCGCTCGCCGTCACCCCGGCGCCGGGACCCGGTCTGCCTCGGTCCCGCCGAGGCCCCCCCACGGTTCCGGCCGTTGCCGGCCCTCCGAGGCCGCGCTACACTTTGGCCACCCCGGGGAATCCGCTGGCCGGGCCCGGCGAGTTCAGGGAGGTGCCCGGAAAAGACCCTTTGCGGCGCCTACGTTCTCACGATGGTTCCACCAGCACCGAACCATGGCGACTCGCAGAGCCGAGAGCGGCAGCGGCGTAACGCCGAGACGTTTCTTTACGCGCTTGAAGCTGGCGCCGAGTCCTCAGCTACTATCCAAGAGGAGCATGCTATGCCTTTCGTCAACGTTAGACTCGTCGAGGGTGTTCTTCTCCACTGAGCAGAAGCACGAGTGGCCGCAAAGCTCACCGACGTGACGACGGCGTGAGCTTCGACGCGGCTACGTCGCGACCGCGACGTTCTGGTGCACCGCCACCGCGGACGCGGTTGGACCGGACGACACGTACACCCACCCCACCGTCTGCGTTGCCGGTCGGGTTGGGTTCGAAGGCCCGTGAGTGCCGGAGCAGATCACAACAACAGAAGGAGAAGAGTAATGAGCAAGATCACGGTCGGTCAGAACAACTCTACGCCCATCGAGCTCTACTACGAGGACCACGGCTCGGGCAAGCCCGTCGTGCTGATCCATGGGTGGCCGCTGAGCGGCGCGTCTTGGGAGAAGCAGGTCGCGGTCCTGCTGGATGCGGGTCACCGGGTCGTCACCTACGACCGCAGGGGGTTTGGCCGGTCCAGCCAGCCGGCGACGGGCTACACCTACGACACGTTTGCCGAGGACCTGCACAAGCTCGTGACGAAACTCGACCTGCGTGATTTCGCGCTGGTCGGCTTCTCGATGGGCGGCGGTGAGGTGGCCCGCTACCTGGGTACCTATGGATCGGAGCGCGTAAGCAAGGCGGTGTTCATCTCGTCGGTCCCGCCGTTCCTGCTGAAGACGGCGGACAACCCGGAAGGTGTGGACGGCAGCGTCTTCGAGGGGATCAAGAAAGCCATCGCCGCCGACCGGCCGGCGTTCCTCTCCGCGTTTTTCAAGGATTTTTACAACGTCGACGTCCTGGGCGGCAAGCGGATCAGCGACCAGGTTGTCCAGTACAGCTGGAACGTCGCAGCCGCCGCCTCCGCCAAGGGCACGCTCGACTGCGTTCCGGCGTGGGGGACCGACTTCCGCAAGGACCTACCGCGCATCACCGTGCCCGCGCTGGTCATTCACGGCGATGCCGACAGGATCCTTCCTATCACTGCCACGGGGATCCGTACGCACAAGGCTGTCAAGGGAGCCCGCCTGGTGGTGGTGGAGGGCGGGCCGCACGGGGTGACCTGGACGCACGCGGACACGGTGAACCCTGAGCTGGTGAGCTTCCTCAAGTAGCCATGGAACCTCACATCGGAATCGCCGCGTCGAACCGCGAGAGATCGTCGGGATCCCCGCTAAGCTGACCGAAGTTGCCCATCGGACCCCGGCCAAGGTCCGGGCGGCGGCCGGGCCTCGTATCAACTCGACGCGGACTGCGACGCGTGGATACAGGCGATCGAGGGCACCGTCACGGTCAACGATACGTCTCTGGAAGCGGGTGACGGGGCGCTATAAGGGAAGAGTCGTCGCTCACCATCTAGGCGACGACAGCGCGGCGATTGTCCTTCGGATCTGGTATAGAGTCGTCTGGCTCGTGTGCGTAAGAACAAGGAGAAACAGCATGAACATCAATGGGAACGACACGGCAGTGGTCTTAACCGACCCGCAGAATGTCAGAATGAGGTCTTGAGCGCGATCCTTGGAATGGCGACGTGGTCTATATGCACGGACCCGCTTACCCTTGTTCGCGAAGGGTGTTTCGCTGCCATTGACACTCGCGGTAATGGGGCCTTTCATGCTACTTCCAGGTATTGGATACAATGAGTGGGGCCACACCTTCTGGTTTCGGAAGGAGCTATTTGCCTTCCCCGTACACTACGAGTTCGTCGTCGCGGTGTGGTTTGCGCATGGGCTCGGGGCACCCTCATGCAGGTGGTGATGAGGGTGTCCGAACTCCTCAAGCAAGTCACGACGGTGTAGGTCCTACGGTATATAAGCCGCCAGCGCTGCGAAGTACGCCGCATCCGACATGCGGTATTCCAGGCTCTGATATGGCCGTGCCTCGTTGCACATCGCGAGATCGCAGGTCCACCGCCTTGCGCCGAGCCTTCTCTGGCAGGTCATTCTGCGTTTTGTGAAGTGTTGATTTCATGAATCGCCTTTCCCGGCGAAGGCTGCTATGATGACTCCCGCCTCGTACTGCGCCTTGAGCCACGGCAGCAACGGCCGGTGACTTTCCAGCGTCTCGGCGAGCCGTTCGGGTTGCGCAATCCTGAGCGCTGGGATAATCACTACCCCCACCTGGAGCGCTTTCCAGCGCTCCATCAACGGGCAGGGTATAACCGTTCGACGCGCGTACCGGCCGCCCGTCAACAACAGAACCTGCCATTCGAATATCGGATCGAGCGGCCGATCACGCCGCGCGCCGATAAGGTTTGCGGTGTGTAACAAGTCCACAGTGCCGATAACGTTGGAAGCAAAGTAATTATCGAGCGCGATAAGGGTGATCCGGTGTGCCATGAACTCTGTCCGAATTAGCGCGTTTAATGGCAAATATCCCACTGCTAATTTCTGCTGGCAAGCTTAGAGTTCCCACCCGCCGAAAGCGCTGCGGCGGTGTGCTGATTCGCCATGTGCCAAATTTTGCCCACGGAGCGAAGCGAAGCGCATGAACGATTTTGATCAACGATACCCGAACGGCCTTAATTTAAACATGCCCAACGAACTTGAGCGAGGTCGGGAGTGTTATGCGCAGCGAAAGTGGGCCGATGCCTACGAGTCGCTGTCGCGCGCCGATCAGGCCACGCCCCTCGTCGGTAAAGATCTCGAGCTGCTGGCCATGGCGGCGTATCTGATCGGTCGCGACGAAGATTATCTGAGTGCGCTCGAGCGCGCACATCAGGCGTACCTGGACGCTGGCGAAGGCGTGCAAGCTGTCCGCTGCGCGTTCTGGCTGGGTCTGCGTCTTCTCTTTCGCGGAGAGACGGGGCGCGCGACTGGGTGGCTCGCCCGTGCCCAGCGGTTGCTGGAACGCGAGACGCACGAATGCGCGGAGCGGGGCTATCTGTTGTTGCCGGTCGTGGAGCAGCAGCTTGCCGCCGGCGAATGCGAGGCTGCATACGCGACCGCAGCGAGCGCCGCCGAGATCGGCGAACACTGCGGAGACGCAGACCTGATCGCCTGCGCCCGGCACCAGCAGGGTCGGATTCGATTGCAGCAGGGGCAGCTTGGGTGCGGGCTGGCGCTGCTGGACGAGGTAATGGTCGCAGTCATCGCGGGGGAGTTGTCTTCCCTCGTGACGGGTTTGATGTACTGCAGTGTGATCCAGGCTTGCCAGGAGGTGTACGCGTTCGGCCGCGCGGGCGAGTGGACCGCCGCTCTGGCGCGGTGGTGCGAGGAGCAACCTGAAACTGGTCGCCTTCACGGGCGTCTGCCGGGTCCATCGCGCCGAGATTACGCAGCTGCACGGCGCCTGGCAGGACGCGATCGAGGAGGCGCAGCGCGCCCGCGAGCGTTCCCAGGGGGTCGACCAGCGGGCCGCCGCCGCGGCGTTCTACCAACAAGGCGAGGTGCACCGCCTCCGCGGGGAGTTCGCCGCAGCCGAGGAGGCTTACCGAAGCGCGAGCCAGTGGGGGCGGGACCCACAACCGGGTTTAGCCCTGTTGCGGCTGGTGCAAGGACGAAGGGACGCGGCGGCTGCTGCAATCCGCCGCGTCGTGAGCGCGACGACGCACCGACTGCGGCGCTCGAGGCTCCTGCCTGCATACGTCGAGATTATGCTGACCCGTCGGCGACATCCAGGAAGCGCGGGGGGGCAGCAGCGAGCTGGAGGAAATCGCCGAGACGTTCGAAACCGACGTGCTGCGTGCGATGGCTGCACAGGCGCGAGGCACGATCGACTTGGCCGAAGGCGCCACTCGGGCTGCGCTCGGCCCACTGCGTCGCGCTCTCGAAGTATGGCGACAGGTCGAGGCGCCCTACGAGGCCGCATGCGTGCGGGTGCTGATGGGAATGGCGTGCCGCTCACTTGGGGACGACGAGGCCGCCGAGCTCGAGTTCGGCGCGGCCAAAGCTGTATTCGAGCAATTGGGAGCCGGGCCGGACCTCGCCCGCACTCACGCGGCCGCCCAGGGAGCACCGCCCGATCATCACCACCATGGGTTGACACCACGCGAGCTGCAGGTGCTGCGCCTGGTCGCCACCGGCAAGACGAACAAGGCCATCGTCACCGAGCTGTTCTTGAGTGAGCGGACGATTGACCGGCACGTGAGTAATATTTTCGCGAAGCTGGACGTTCCCTCGCGGGCTGCAGCCACGGCCTACGCGTACGCGCACAAGCTGATCTGAGCCATCTCGCTACGCCTGAGTAAAACCACCCATATCGCGCTCGGCGGAAATTGGGTGATTCATCCGACGCGCGCTCCTGGCCATCGTCGTAGTGTTCGAGTGCGGAAAGTCGCCGCAGACACGAACGAGGAAGGCCATGACCACTCAGGAGCAAACGCGTGCCGCATCAGAGGAGTCGCGAGACGCCGAGGTGTGGCGCAGCCGACCACCCGCCGGCGCAAGCGCGCGTGAACGGCTGCTCGTGGGAATGCCCGTCACGGAGCGCCGGCGGCGACTTATCGGCGTCTCGACCGCGGTGTTGGAAGGCGGCGATGGCCCGCCGCTCATCCTGCTGCATGGCCCAGGAGGTTATGCGGCGCACTGGATGCGGGTGATCCCGGGACTCGTGGCAACGCATCGC
>JALZID010000034.1 GCA_030860485.1 Pseudomonadota bacterium
GTTGGCGGAAGCCGCACTCCCAACCGGTGTGGACGCGACCGTTGCATCGGCGCTCAGACGCACCGTACAGCTTTCCTTCGTGTCCGGCTTTCGCTGGATCATGCTGCTAAGTGCGGGCCTCGCGCTCCTGAGCGCGCTCGCCGCCTGGGTATTGGTCGAGCGACGACCGCGCGCGAAGAAGTGATCACGCTGCAATGGACTGGTCGAGTGGCGGTTCCGAACCCCTCGCTAAACCGGCCGTAGACAGACGCCAGCCGCTTGCGCGCCTGGCTAGGGCGATGTCTCCAGGCTCGTCTATCATACGCGAATGGGTATGGAACGGCGCAAGTTTAAAACCAAGGCCGAGGCGCGACAGGCGGTGTGGGATGCCCTGGTCGAGGCGCGGGTGGCGCGCTTCCCCTTCCCGACCCACGGACGCATCCCGAACTTCGAAGGGGCTAGTGAGGCGGCCGAGCACCTGCTCGCGCACCTGCTGTTTCATAAAGTCCGCTGCGTCAAGGTCAACCCCGATAGCCCCCAGAGGCCCGTCCGTGAGGCCCTGCTGCGGCGTGGCGTCATGGTGCTCGTCCCGACCCCGAGGCTCAAAGGGGGGTTCCGCACGTTCGACCCGGCCAAGATCCCGGCGGACAAGATCTCAGAAGCCGCAAGCCTGGGCGCCGGCACGCGCTGGGGACAGGAGGTGCCCCTTGAAGCCCTTCCGCCGGTGGACCTCATCGTCACGGGCTCTGTAGCCGTGACCCGCGATGGCCACCGCTGCGGAAAGGGGCACGGTTACGGGGACCTGGAATACGCGATCCTGAGAGAGCTCGGGCAGCCACCCATACCCGTCGTGACGACCGTCCACGCCATGCAAGTGGTTGAGGTCTTTCCGGCGGACCCGCATGACCTCCCGGTCGCGGTCATCGCCACGCCCGAAAGATGCTTCGAGGTCCCCTTACCTCCGCAGGTCCCCAGCGGGATCGACTGGGATCGGCTACCGCCGGATGCCATGGAAGCGATGCCGATCCTGAAGTCGTTACGGGATCTTCGAGTGCCCGCCCGCCCCAAGACGGCTTCTTAGAGGGTATACCCATGGGGACCCGCCTGCTTCCGCCATCAGGCTCCAGCGGCACGGCCGGGGTCCGGCTATGAGCGAACGCATTACGAAAATTGACGCTACTCGGGATCGCGAATACAAAGGCAGAGCAGCACCAGCCCGACTAGCGCAGCGATGCGAAACGCCGCCTGCTGTGCGTTCCATCGCTCCGACTGCCACATCAAGAACCATTCCCCACCGATCCCCATAAACCCTAGGAACCAAAGGCTGAAACCGAGCGTCAGGCCGGCGACCGCAATGCGTTTGGAGCGATGGAACAGGGCTTCCTCCTGACGCACCGCCTTGAGAAGCGATGCTGTGCCCGCCCAGCATAGTAACGCAACGGTCGCCTCGACCAAGATAATCGCGGCATACGCGGCATGGTGGAGGATCGGGGAGCGGATCGCACGCCATGCCTCTTTGCTGTTCGGGAAGACCGTGTCCATCATCAAGACGTGCTGGACGAAAATAAAATTCGATCCATAATCGTTGATGTTATTGAAGACAACCAAGGTTGTGTACAGGGCGACCGAAGCCACCAGGGCAATCTTGCTATAGCGGACAGCGATCATACAGATCCAGTTCTAACGAGGCCCCCTCAGACCGACGTCCTCCAATCATAAACTTGACTGATTTGCATCACATTTCATAATGCAACTCTAGGGGCGTCGCGATGAGGCTTGAATCGATGCCACGCCGGCTTCTACGGCCTTCGGTCGCCCCTTTATATTTGCTCTTGGCGGCCGTCTCAAACAGGGGGTTGCATTCTTCAGCGAGAATGCCGCCGATGACCGTGGTTTGACGAAAAGGCGTTCGTCGCACGACTCTTTCGCACGGATCTCGATTTGCTTCCAACCAAGGCGTTGCAAGTAAGGGATCGACGTCCCGTAGTAGACAGTGGGGATCCCCGCCCACTCGATGGCGCTTTGACACATGGGACAGGGTTCGGCCGTGGTATACAGGTCTACTTCGGCCCAATCGATCGAGGGATGGTCGGTGGCACAGCGGTTGATGACGACGATCTCGCCGTGAAAGGTAGGGCTCTCGGACGAGCGGTTGTGTCCTTCGGCGACAATGACGCCTGTGGCCCGCCGCACGATCACCGCTCCGAATGGCAACTCCGGAACCTGCTTGGCCATGGCGATCGCCCGTCGCATGTACTGTGGGTGGCTGTTCGGCGCGGTTGCTGCCCTCGTTGGGGGGGATATCGGCTCGTGGTCCACGGCACGTGCGCGCGACGCCGCGGCTAACGCTAACGAGGCTTCGCCTCAGACCGACGAGATGTATGTCGTAAGGCCGGGGCGTGGTGCATAATGGAAGGAGAGGCTCCGGTTCGACGGTGAAGAACTGCACGCAGTTCTTGCCAATGATGTAGGCCG
>JALZID010000035.1 GCA_030860485.1 Pseudomonadota bacterium
TGCGGCCTGACCGGACCAACTCGACCATCTGTCGCCGGAACTCCGGCGGATATGCACTTCTTCGTTTCGACATCGTGGACTCCTCCTTCCCAAAAGATGAAGTGTCCACGAAACGGGGTCAACTCCACTCGGCGCCATTGCGGCTCGTTTCGCGAAGAAACTCGCAAAGGCCGGGGCTCAACGTATCGAAAACAACAATGCCTGGACAATCAGCCGTTCCCGATGCTAAGGGTGCGGCTCAACACCCGCGTTTACCAAAGATCGTTTGATGGTTTCAGCGTCTTGTGAGACCCCATCAGCGAAGAAGTGCAACCATGTGGCGGCGCCACCGATGTTCTCTTCCATAAATCGTTCTTCTTTGAGAGATTCGTAACTGCACAACCACCGGCTAAAGCTGGTCGGTTCCAGCGCCTATCACACATGCAATCCCCTGCCATATTGGCCGCGAAGACGTCGAGGATCATGGCTGTGCTGGGTGCAATTACCATATGAGGCGCTACCAGCATGATCGTGTTCGATCGCGTATCTTGCCGCCCCAAGAGGCGGCCGGTGGCTGTTCCCCTGAGCCGAGGCAACCATGAAACAACCGCCAGCAGTGATAGTCGAAGCGCCTCAGACGTACCCAGGGCTTGTGCAGGGAGAAGCTTAGCCCGACGAAGGGTCGGGAGCACATACCCGCTGACTGCATGGCGATCCCGTCCTGCCAGAGCCGCTAGCTCGGCCAAGGGTCCTCGAGAGACTGTGGATAGGGAGCGGTGCGAGAGCGGCGATGGCGAGGCTCGTCCCGAAGGCGGCGGTGGCGGTTGTGAGCCAAGGGGATCGAAGTCTCGCCGGGCCTCGGGGGTCGAGCCGGGAGGCGGTGCGGCATTCGGCGACAGCGCCCGAGGTCGCCTCCGTCGAGACATGCCTGGCGCCGGCGCCAACGCACGGTCGGTCCCCGCAAGACCGGCGGCCTGCCACCGGGATGGACTCTGGATGCCTTCACGACCCCCCGCGTCACCGATTCGGTGATCCGATGGGCGGGTTGTAACGCGATCCCGGGCGCCTGTCTGTGAACTATTTTACAAACCAAGTCGTACGGCTGACCGGATGATGGTGGCGGGCGGCCCGCCCAAGTCACACGGACACCCGAGGTTTATAATGGCCGGGTCCCAATCTCCTGGCTCAGGTCCGTGCCCGACCCCGTGCGTATCCCCCTCCCCGCCCGGCGAGCGCCCCCTCTGGTACCGGATCTCCGCAGTCCTGGGCCGAGGCCGCTCGGGTTCACGTATCTCGCCCACGACCTCACCCTGGATCGCGAGGTCGTGATTAAGGAGTGCCTGCCGAGCGGATTGCAGTCCGGTCGGAAGGCAGCGTCGTCCGTCCCCTGGCCGCCGCGAGGAGGAGGTGCGCTGTGCCGAGGCGCGGCGGTCCTTCATTGCCGCGGCGCAGGGGGTTGCGATCGCCAAGGGCGCGCACCTCGTGGGGATGCTGAATGCCTTCGAGGCGAACGGTACTGCCTATGCGGTGATGGAGCGCGAAGAGGGAACGGACCGCGCGCAGCGGGCGCTCTCGGGCCGTTTTCTGCGGGACAGCTGCTCGCGATCGCAGAAGGCATGCTGGGGGCGCCGGAACGGCTGCCGTGCGGGCGCGATCCACGGTGACTGAAACCCGCGAACCTGCGCATCGGGCCCGGGCTAAGGGCGGTGCTGGTCGACTTTGGGGTCGCTGCCCTATCCTTGTGGAAGCACCCGGGCGCGGCGCTCAATATCGGTCCGAACCCCTATGCTCCGATGGAACTTTGCTACGAGGACCCTGAGCTCAGAGGGCCCTTGGACCGATGTCTATGGACTCTGGCGGGGGCGTGCTGTACCGTCGTGACAGGCAGGACCCCACCGCGAGCATTGGACCCGAGTCACGCGGTTCTTCAGGGAGCCCTCGATCCGCTGGAATCCGCGGTCAGGGGGGCTGCCGGTGCCTATCCCGCGGAGTTCCTGCAGGCCATTACCATGGGCATCGGATTTACCCCGACCCAGCGTCTCTAGTCGGCCGCGGCGCATCGGGAGGAGCTGGTGCGAGCCATCGGCGGTGAGAACCAGGCGGAGCTCCCCCTCGCCCCGATCTACCGAGACCGCGGAGGCTTATCTCGACGAGCTCGCCTCGCTCAGCCCCCGATCGGCGCGGCTTGCAAGGTTGCGCAAGGGGCTGGCTTCCCGTGGGGCGCCTGAGATGCCGGCATGGCCACCGGACGGTCGGGCGGACCACGGCGAATGCCACCGCCGGCCGCGGCCGTGGCCTCCTGGAAGCGGCTCCGACCCGAGCACTGGTGCGGCTCGGGGACGAGTTTTACACGGTGCTCGCTCGCAGTTCTCGGTAGTTTCGCGGTGAACCTGGGCGTGAAGCCCTTGTCGCCCCTCGTCAGGGAACACCGGGGCGCTGGATCTTTTTATGACTATTGGGCCTAGGCGGCGTGCCGGTGCCGGGGCCGGCGGCGGGATGGTCGGGCGCCGGCTAGTGTCGGCGGGGGGACCAGGAGGTCCTCGGTGACCGGCAGGACCCGGATCTTGTCGCCGATGTAGGCCTCGATCTCCGCCAGGGAATAGACGAACTCCTCGCAGGCCAGACTGATCGCCTGACCGCTGGCCCCGGCCCGCGCGGTGCGGCCGATCCGATGTACATAGTCCTCGGCGTTCTGGGGCAGGTCATAGTTGAAAACGTGGGTCACGTCGGGGATGTGCAGGCCGCGTGCGGCGACGTCGGTCGCCACCAGGAACGGGAGGTCACCTTTTCCGAAACGGTAGATGAGCCGCTCACGTTCTCGCTGAGGCACATCGCCGGACACGAGGCCCGCCTCGAGCCCGGTCCGGGATAGCCGCTCGGTGATGTATTCCGCGGCGCGCTTGGTGTTGACGAAGATCAGGGTGCGCGGCTCGGGGAGCGCGCGCAAGAGGTTCCAGAGCAGGGACAGCTTCTTGCGGCTCTCGATGTGATAGAGCCGCTGGCTGACCTTGTCGACGGTTACCTTGTCCGGTTCGATGGTGACCATCTGAGGGTTGTTCATGTGCTCGTAGGCGAGCTCGTGCACGCGGCAGGACAGGGTCGCGGAAAACAGCATGGACAGGCGCTCTTCCGGTTTCGGCATGCGGCGCAAGAGATAGCGCAGATCGCGAATGAACCCCAGGTCGAACATGCGGTCCGCCTCATCGATCACCGCGACCTCGATGGCGTGCAGGTCCAAGGCCCGCTGTTTGAAGTAGTCGATGAGCCTTCCGGGCGTTCCGACCAGAAGATCGACGCCGGACAGGAGCATGTCGCGTTGTTTCTCGTAATCGATGCCCCCGTACACCAAACCCATACGAATACCGGTGAGCTGACCGAGTGTGACGGCGTCCTGATGGATCTGGATGGCCAGCTCGCGGGTCGGGGCGATGACAAGGGCACGGGGCGGGTGGGGCGGGCGCTCGGTTCTGCCGGCACGGCGCAGGAGCCGCTCACAAGCGGCCAGCACGAATGCGGCGGTCTTGCCGGTGCCGGTCTGCGCCTGGCCCGCGACGTCCTGGCCGGCGAGGAGCAACGGCAGGGTCTCAGCCTGAATCGGAGTACAGTATTCGAACCCGGCGGCGTGCAAGCCCCGCAAAAGACGTGGGTCGAGGCCGAGCGTCGCGAAGGGGGTTCCGGTGAGGTGTGTCTGGTCCATGGTCTCTCTAGCATAACCCAATCGCGGGTCCGTGTGGGCTTGCCCCGACTCGACTTGCCCCCCCGAGTAGACTTGCCCAAGACTTGCCCAGGGTAGACTTGCATTCTGTGGGGTATTCGGCCCACAATGGATTGAACGACAAGATGCGGGGTGGGATCAGGCGGGATGAGCGAGCACATGCTTCACGTGACCGACGACAGCTTCGAGGAGGAGGTGTTGAACTCCGAGCTGCCGGTCCTGGTAGACTACTGGGCCGAATGGTGTGCACCGTGCCGGGCGATCGCCCCGCTACTGGACGACATCGCCCGCGAGTACGAAGCGCGGCTCAAGGTGGCCAAGCTCAATGTCGACGAATACCCCAAGACGCCATCCAAGTACGGCATCAAGGGGATCCCGACCTTGATGATCTTCAAGGAGGGCAGCGTCGAAGGGACCAAGGTGGGGTCTTTGTCGAAGTCTCAGCTCATGGCGTTTATCGACAGCCATATCTAGTCCCGCCATATGTAGTCACGGTATCCACTTCCCAATCCCTGGTCCCCTTTCCAATTCCATCTACCTGCTCCCAGACACCGACTCTCACAGGACCCAGTAGCACACCCGCCGTGCCGTGTGCGCCGGGGCTGGACGCGCCCAAGACCGCGTGCTAGCGTAGCATCTGGAACGTACCCGCTTCCCCCGGGCGTTACGACGAAGTCGCGGCTCTCCTCATCCCACGGATTGGGGTCTTTCCCGTATCTAGCCCGGTCCAGCTGATCGACCATGAACCTGACTGAACTCAAGCAGAAACCCGCCTCCGATCTGATCCAACTCGCCGAGGGACTGGGCCTTGAAGGCGTCGCGCGCTCCCGTAAGCAGGACGTCATCTTCGGTATCCTCAAGGCCCATGCCAAGAAGGGCGAGGACATCTCGGGCGACGGCGTCCTGGAGATCCTGCAGGACGGCTTCGGGTTCCTGCGTTCGGCGGATAGCTCTTATCTCGCCGGTCCCGACGATATCTACGTGTCCCCCAGCCAGATCCGGCGCTTCAACTTGCGCACCGGCGACACCATCTCCGGGAAGATCCGGCCGCCCAAGGACGGCGAGCGCTACTTCGCGCTCCTCAAGGTCAACGAGATCAACTTCGAGCCCCCCGAGGCGGCCAAGAACAAGGTCCTGTTCGAGAACCTGACCCCGCTGTTCGCCCATAATCGCATGCAGCTCGAGGTCGGCAACGGCACCACCGAGGACCTGACACCCAGGGTAATCGATCTCGTGGCGCCCATCGGCAAGGGCCAGCGCGGCCTCATCGTGTCGCCGCCGAAGGCCGGAAAGACCATGATGCTCCAGGGCATCGCCCATTCGATCACGGGCAACCACCCGGAATGCTATGTCATCGTGCTGCTCATCGACGAGCGCCCAGAGGAGGTGACGGAGATGGAGCGCTCGGTGCGCGGCGAGGTCATCTCCAGCACCTTCGATGAGCCCGCGACGCGCCATGTCCAGGTGGCCGAGATGGTGATCGAGAAGGCCAAACGCCTCGTCGAGCACAAGATGGACGTGGTCATCCTGCTCGATTCCATCACCCGCCTCGCGCGTGCCTACAACACCGTGGTGCCGGCCTCCGGCAAGGTCCTGACCGGCGGCGTGGACGCCAATGCGCTGCACAAACCCAAACGCTTCTTCGGCGCGGCGCGAAACATCGAGGAGGGCGGCAGCCTGACCATCATCGCCACCGCCTTGATCGATACCGGGTCGCGCATGGATGACGTGATCTTCGAGGAGTTCAAGGGGACCGGGAACATGGAGATCCACCTCGATCGGCGCATCTACGAGAAGCGCATCTTCCCGGCCATCAACATCAACCGTTCCGGGACGCGGCGCGAAGAGCTATTGACCGATCCCGACGAGCTTCAGAAGATGTGGATCCTGCGCAAGCTCCTGAATCCCATGGACGAGGTCGCCGCCATGGAGTTCCTGCTCGATCGCCTCAAGGTCACCAAGGTCAACTCGGAGTTCTTCGATTCCATGAAGCGCGCCTAGGCGCAGGATCGGAAGGCTGACCCTCATCGGCCTTCTTCCGATTGCCCCTGGTCCAATTGGCCCTGTTCCAATTGATAGTAGCGCATCAGGATCTCGGCCACCTCCGGGCGCGCGAACTCGAGGGGGAGTTGCTGCCCGGCCGCCAATAGCTCGCGCACCTTGGTCCCTGAAAGCTGCACGAAGTCCTGGGCGCCATGGTCCGGGGCATCGCGCAGCATGACCACGCGGTTCAGTTTCTTGGAATAGGCGGTATTGTCGGCCCCGAAGATCTGGATGCGGAGCGCGTCCTTGGGGACCTCCTCCGCGAAGATCTGTTGGGCATCGAAGGGTCCGTAGAAGCTCCCGACACCGGCGTGGTCGCGGCCGACGATGAGATGACTGCAACCGCAATTCTGCCGGAACACCGCGTGCAGCACGGCCTCACGCGGCCCCGCATAGAGCATGTCGAATCCATAGCCGGTGATCATCACGGTATTCGGCGGAAAATAGGCCTCGACCATCTTGCGGATCGCCGCGTCGCGGACCGCCGCCGGGATATCGCCTGCCTTGAGCTGCCCGAGGAGCATGTGGATCAGGATCCCGTCGGCGTGCACGGCCTCCCGGGCCATCTTGCACAGCTCCTCGTGGGCGCGGTGCATGGGGTTGCGGGTCTGGAAGGCGACCACCGTCCGCCACCCCCGTTCCTGCATCTCGTTGCGGATCTCGACCGCGGTCCGGAAGGTGTCGGGGAAGTCCTGCTGAAAATAGCTGAAGTTCAACACCTCGATGGGGCCCGACAGGCAATGGCGCCCGAGCGAGCGGAAGGTCGCGACGCCCGGGTGTTTGGGGTCCTCGGTGCGAAAGATCTGTTGGGTGATGAAGGCGAGCTGTTCCTCCGTGAGCGTCTCGATGGCCTCAATGTCCTGGATCGCGAGCACCGGCCGCCCCTCGACATTGGGATCACGCAGCGCGACGCGGCGTGCGCCGCCGATAGCAGTGACCTCATCGGTGAGGTTCAGGATCGGCACGGGCCAGAAGAGACCGGTCGTGGTGTGCATGCGCTCCGCGACAGAGAGCGCATCGGCGGCACTCATATAGCCTCGCAGCGGGTTGAAATAACCGGCCCCGAGCATCACCGCATTGGCCGCGGCCGCCGACGAGAGAAGCACGGAGGGGAGCGCCTGGGCCTCGCGTTGCAACTCGTGGTGGCGTTCTACGTCGTACACGAACAGGGGATGCAGGGTCTCCGAACCGTGGGGTTGAATCATGCAGTCGGTCTCCTCAGAATATTGGAATATCAGCGGTGAGTGGATGCGATCGCGCCCTGCGGCTGGCCTTCGGGCGACGCCCGCCGCGCCACGAAGCTGGCACGATCACCGTTCTTGATGATGTCGCCCATATGGAAGCCGAACGCGCCCGCGCGCCGGTCACTATAGTAGAATCGTAGGGCATGCAGGATCGTCGGGAAGGCCAGTCGATCCCAGGGGATCGACGTCTCGTCCAAAGGCTGGACCTCCAGGCTCTCGGGTCCCGGCTCGCCGTCCAAGGCGATGACCTCGGCGCGGAAGATCATGTACACCTGGCTGACGTGGGGCAGATTCAAGAGGGCGAAGAGACCGGTGACCTCGACTCGGGCATTGGCCTCTTCTTGCGTCTCGCGTATCGCCGCCTCGAGCGCCGTCTCGCCGTTCTCCATGAACCCGGCCGGCAGGGTCCAGAGCCCGTAACGGGGTTCGATGGCGCGCCGGCATAGGAGGATCCGATCGCCCCATTCGGCGATGCAGCCCGCCACGATCTTGGGGTTCTGATAATGGATGTACCCGCAGGCCGTGCATACCTCGCGCAGGCGGTTGTCTCCTTCGGGGATGCGCCGCTCGATGCGCGCACCGCAATGGTTGCAATAGTTCATAGCAGGGGCAGGAGGGACGGCCAGACGTTTTCCAACATCGCTTCCTGGGCCTCGGGTTTGGGGTGTATGCCGTCCTCTAGCATGCGTTCCGGTTTATCGGCGATGCCCTCCAGGATGAAAGGGCTCTTGCGCACCCCGTAGCGCTCGGCCAGATCGCGGTAGATCTCGCGCAGCCCCTCGGTGTACGCACGCCCGTAATTGGACGGTATTTCGACGGGGATCAAGAGCACCTTGGCGCCGCGCGCGAGTGTTGTCTCGATGATGCGCGAGAGATTGGATCGGATCTCGTCGAGCTGGAAGCCGCGTAGGCCGTCGTTGCCACCCAGCTCGATGACCACGATGGCGGGCTTGTGCCGGGCGAGGAGCCCGTCCAGCATCGCTAGGCCGCCGGCCGTGGTCTGGCCGGGGACGCTGGCGTTGAATACGCCGTGGGGGCGGCCTTGTTGCTGCATGCGCCGGCGCAGACGCTCGACCCAGCCGCGCTCCGTTTCCATTTGGTAAGCGGAACTGAGGCTGTCCCCCAAGACCAGTATATTGCCGGCCGCCGGCCCGGCCACGGCAACCAGAACAATAAAAGCTAGCAGGGTCGCGACCAGCCAAACGGCACCGAGCCGACGAGAGAATATGGATAACGAGATCATCATTCGTGCGGTGGGGCTTACCAAGGAGGTACCGAGCCCCGCGGGACCGCTGACCATCCTCGATGATATCAGCTTTGCCATGAGGCGGTCCGAGAGCCTCGCCGTGGTCGGGGTCTCAGGTTCCGGGAAATCGACCCTGCTCGGACTCCTGGCGGGGCTCGATCGCCCGACGCGCGGACGGGTGGTCTTCGACGGCGTCGATCTGGGGGAGCTCGACGAGGACGGCCGCGCCGAGTTTCGCCGCCAGCGGGTCGGCTTCGTGTTCCAGTCCTTTCACCTGCTCCCGAGCCTTACGGCGATCGAGAACGTCATGTTGCCGATGGAGTTGAGCGGCCACCGTTCGGCCGCGGACTCGGCACGCACCGCCCTCGATCGTGTCGGCCTGGTCCAACGCCTCCGTCACTATCCCAACCAACTCTCGGGCGGGGAGCAGCAACGGGTGGCGATCGCGCGCGCCTTCGCCGCCGGGGCAAAGGTGCTGTTCGCGGACGAGCCGACCGGCAACCTCGACCGTAAGACCGGGGCCGCGATCGGCGAGCTGTTGTTTTCGCTCAACGCCAGCTATGGGACCACCTTGATACTGGTGACCCACGACGAGACGCTCGCCGCCCACTGTGCGCGCCGCATGACCCTCGAAGGGGGGCGGATCGAGCATGCGGCGGATCCGGGCCCACACGACCTCCGATCCCCATGAACATCGGCCCCGCTCAGTGGCGCGGCAAAGGAGCGGCGCTCGGCGTCCTCCTGACCAACCTCGGGACCCCCACGGCGCCGACACCACGCGCCGTGCGGCACTTCCTCCGGGAGTTCCTCTCGGACCCGCGGGTCATCGAGCTACCGCGATGGCTGTGGCTGCCCTTGCTCCATGGGATCGTCCTGCGCCTTCGGCCGCGCTACGCCGCACGCGCCTATGCCCGGATCTGGGGCGAACAGGGCTCACCGCTGCTCACGCATTCCGAGCACCAGGCGGCGCGCCTGGAAGAGCGACTGGCGCTGCGCCTCGGGGATGGGGTCAAGGTGGTCCTGGGGATGCGCTACGGGCAGCCCTCGATCGGATCGGCCCTGGAGGCCCTGCGCGCGGCCGGTGTCGGGAGGCTCCTGGTGCTGCCGCTCTTTCCCCAGTACTCCGCGGTGACCACCGCGTCGGTGTTCGATGCCGTGGCCCGTACGCTCCGATCGTGGCGCCGCCTCCCGGAGGTGAGGATGCCCATGGGCTACCACGACGACCCCGGTTATATCACCGCCGTGGCCCACGCGATCCGAATGGCCTTCGAAGCGCATGGGGTTCCCGATCGGCTGCTCTTCTCCTTCCACGGCCTGCCGCGGGATGCGGCCGAGCGCGGCGACCCCTACGGCGATCAATGTCAGGCGACCGCGCGGCTCGTCGCCGATTCCATGGGACTGGAACCAGATCGTTGGCAGGTGGCATTTCAATCCAAGGTCGGCCCGCGGGCCTGGCTCGCGCCCTACACCCTGGAGACCCTCACGGCCTGGGCGCGAGCGGGGGTGCGGTCGGTGCAGGTAGTCTGCCCGGGCTTTGCCGCCGACTGCCTGGAGACCCTTGAGGAGATCGACATCCGTTATCGCGAGGCCTTTCTTGAGGCCGGGGGCGAGGACTTCCACTACATCTCGGCCCTCAACGACTCCCCGCAACATATCGAGGTCCTGTGGCAACTGGTGGCCCGGCATGGTCGGGGGTGGATAGATGCGGCGCTCGGTTCGCCGGTCGAGCTCGGAGTCTACGGCCTAAACGAGGGCGAGCAGCAAGACCACGAACAGGATCACGAGGCCGAGCGGTAACAGCACCGCGCCCCAATCGCGCTCCGTGGCCTGCCGGCTGCGCTCGATGGTGTTGCGTATCCCGGGCCGGAGCCACAGCACGAGCAGCATCGCGGCGATCCCGACCAGGACCATTTCCCAGGTTTCCATGGTTTCCATGGCTCATCCCCCTTTCAGATCGGTCTAGAGGTTCGTCGTGACAGGCCGGCGGCGGATCTTGAATAAGATGGAGGACGCTCCGTGCGCCCGGACCGCAATAGAACCGTCATCGAGCTGCCACGTGATCGAAACGTGTGGAATGGATAATGCCTATTCGACAGGCAGCAAACCCGTTCGCAGGAACAGAACCATGGCAAGCTTAGCGCGTCTTGCGGACCATGCCACTGGCTGGCAGGTCCTGGTACAGGAGATCGCCGAGATCGAGGAGCTCATCGTCGATGCGCGTAAACCCAGTGATCCACAGGCCTTGTGGTCACTTCACCTGCTGCAGGCCACCCTCCGGGTCAAGCGCCAGCAGTTGAAGGACCACATGGTCCACAACATCTCTTAATTACAACGGGCACGCCCGAGTGCCCGTTCCACATCCGCACGCCCGTCAGCCAAGGGGCGCACGCGGCCTCTACGCCGCACGACGGTGCGGCTATCCTGCTGTCATGCCCAGCCAAGAGGGTTGTGGCCACCTCGGCCAGCCCGTAAGCTATGCGCCGATAGCCGTCTAGCCCGGCGAGCGCCAACGGACGCCAGTCTAGCCGTTCGGGGTACGCCGCGGATCAAGCACACGGGCAACCCCCGGGCGCTAGGCGGGCCATAGGCGCGGGCCAAGCCTCCGGATCATCGGAGAGGTACCGAAGCGGTCACAACGGCACCGACTCGAAATCGGTTGGGGGCTTTGCCGCCCCACGTGGGTTCGAATCCCACCCTCTCCGCCAAAATCAATTAGTTATAGTAACGTAGCTTTCGCCGGGAACGCTCTTGCGAGCATTATAGTGCATGCTGTAGTGCATGGCACTGCGCCCTGATGTGGCTGAATATCATATCACAGCTCTTTGAGGCAGTTTGAGGGTGCACGAAAGACTGAACGACCGGCGCTGGTGGTTTCGACGGAGGAACGCGAGAGGTTGAAGCGGTTGAGGGATTCGCGCAAGGCGCCGAAGCGGGCAGTGGAGCGCGCGGCCATCCTGTTGCGCTACACGGACGGCGATGGCCCCACGGCGATACAAAAGGCGTTGGGGCACGCAAGCGAAAGCGGACACGGAACTAAGCCGAAGCCTACGCTTCCCGGATACCGCTGCTGCGCAGGTAGGAAAGCCGAGCCGAGGTGAGGCGACCGAAGGCCCTTGGGGAGTCGGATCACTTCATAGTACTCTGAGATCGGGAAAGCCGATCACAAGGGGAAGGGGGTGACAATGATACGAAGCCCGCAAAGGCAACTCGCGCCGGACACTGTAGGACCGGGGATCGACGAGACAACCTCCCTGCGGGGAATAGCGGACAAGGCGGAGCACGACAAGGAACATCGTTTTGGCAACCTGTATGGGGAACTGAACGACGGAGGTGATAACGCTCACCGATGCCGGACTATCGCCTTTACCGTGTACCGGGAGACATTTACTTTTTCACCGTCAATCCCTTAGAGCGCCGGGCCTACTTGCCGGTGCGGCATATCGAACCGTTGCGGGAGGCAGTGAAGTGTACGCGAGCCGAGCGACCATTCTATATCGACGCCTGGGTCGTGCTTCCCGAGTCCCATGCTTTACGTAATTGCCCTACCACCGGGACGATGCTTTTTCCGATCGCATTAAGGCAATCAAAACTCGTTTTGTACAGGCGCTGCCGTCGACGGAGGGGTGTTGATCGGTACGAATTGCGGAGGGTGAACGTGGCGTTTGACAGCCGCCCTTCCATGGCGGCTTCCCTTCGGGCGCTGCGTATCCACATCCGTTGCCGATGGATTTGTGGCAACGGCGTTTTTGGGAGCAGACTGTTCGGGACGAGGGAGATTATGTGCGCCATATGGAATGCGTGCACTTCAATCGGGTCAAACATGGCTGTGTGTTGCTGGTCGCGCACTGGCCCCATTCGACATTTCATCGGTGGGTGGAGGCAAATGCCTATCTACGGTTGGGATGTTGCCGTCGGCGATAGGACGATAATTTGGTGACGTGTCATTCGGCGGAACACCCCTGCGGGGCTTCCGCCCTACGCGGGCTGCTAGCCCGTCACCGGCCGAGATCGAGGAACTCAAGAGCGCTCGAGAAGGCGAGGCCGGGCATCGGGCCGCCCTCGATTGCGAAGACGCGGCGACCGCGGGAGACGACCCCGAGCCCGTGGCGGGGAGTCAGCATCGAAGGGAGTCTGCGCCAGCGGCCCGTCTTCGGGTTCAGGATCTCTGCCTCTCCGATCGTGCTGTCGCCTTCGGCCAGTTGCTCGCCGCCTACGGCGACGATGCGGCCTCCGACGACCGCGGCCTGGAAGCCGCTGCGCGGAACCTGGACGGGCCGCAGCCTCTTCCAGCGGCGCGTATCGGGGTCGTAGCGCTCGACGACATCGAGATTGAGTCCGCCGGCCCGCCCGGCAATCACGTACAGCTTGCCGTCCACCGCAGCAGCCCCGATGTGCT